>JBOFGM010000638.1:0-4464 GCA_051649105.1 Iodobacter sp.
AATTACCGCGTCTTTTGGCTTAATCAGCTTTGCCAATTTTATTTATTTTCGCCAGGCAAGCCGCGGCGAATATGGCATTGCCATTTTAACTATGGTGGGCGTGGCCTGTATTGGCGTGATGCAAGGGATGTTATTTGCCGTATTAATTGCCACCATGCGGGTGTTAATTAATCTAGCCCGGCCACAAGAAAGCCTTTTGGGCGTTTACCCAAAAAAGAACAGCTTTCATGATTTATCCCTGCATACCGACGCCATGGCCGTGGAGGGCATGCTGACCTATCGCTTTGATGCTTCGCTTAATTTCTTTAATGCCAGTTATTTCCGGCAGCGGGTATTATCACTGGCAGATGGCAGCCCGACGCCGGTGATTTGGGTGGTGATTGATACCGTCCCCATCAGCCAGATCGATACCGCCGGGATTGAAGCCATACAATCCCTGCAAAGGGCGCTGAATGAGCGGGGCATTGTGCTGGCTCTGGCCGGGCGCAAACGGCAAACCGAATATATTGCCGCTAAAAACAATATGCTGAACGAGCTGCAGCAGAATTTTCTGGTTTTTTCCAGCCTGAAGCAGGCTTATCGCGCCTTCAGACAGCGGGAACGAACTGAAAAGACTGAAACTGCTGACCAATTGCCTGCAGCGTTGCTGCCTGCGGATAATTAGGCCGGGCCGTGGCCACCAGCTCTTCATTATGACAACCCTGGGGCCGGAAAGACTGCAGCACATAATGTTTCACGCCTGCCGTCTTTAAGACTTCAGCCAGGCTGAGCAGCTGCTCTTCACTATGCAGGCCGGGATGAATGGTGGTGCGGCATTCCAGCTGCACGGAGCTGGCCAGCAGCAGCTTTAATGAGGCGCTGGCCACAGCACCACTGCCTGCCACGGCGGTGATATTTTCATAGAGCATAAAATCGCTCTTAATATCAAAACCCACCCAGTCTAAAGAAGGCAGGCATTCCTGCAGCCGCTTGGGATAAGAGCCGCCCGTATGCAGGCCAATCTTAAATCCCAGCGCCTTGGCAGCGCGCATCATTTCCGGCAATTGCGGCTCGGTCAGCGCTTCGCCACCAGAAAAGACCACCGCATCCAGTAAACCGCGCCGGGTTTTCAGCCAGATCAGAATTTCATCCCACTGTGGTGCTGCAGCGACTTGTTCCCGCCCCTGCAAATGCGGGTTATGACAATAACCACAACGCCACGGGCAACCGGCCAGAAAGACCACGCAGGCTAGTTCCCCCGGATAATCACAACTGGAAAAAGGCACCAGCCCGCCAATTTTGGGCGCAGACATCTTACTGTACGGTTTTGCATTCATTAAAGAACTGACGTTCTTTAAATTCGCCCTGTTTACCAATATTAAAACTGGTTACCGGGCGGTGATAGCCCATGACCCGGGTCCATACTTCACAACGGGTGCGTTCTTCGTCTTTCAGTTCAGGGCTTAATTTGGTTTGTACTGATAAATCGCTCATGATTTTTTTCCTTTATTTTTAATAAGCGGTAGCGGCGTTAACACCGCTCCCGGATCAGAACTAGGCGCAGCATTTCTTTGCCAGCAATTCACCATCGCATTTAGGGCAAAACTCGTGATGGCCGCTTAAATAACCATGCTTAGGGCAAATCGAGAAAGTCGGCGTAATCGTGATATATGGCAGGCGATAATTAGTCAGCGCTTTTTTCACCAGTGCTTTACATGCCGCAGGGCTGGAAATCGCTTCATTCATATATAAATGCAAGACCGTGCCGCCGGTGTATTTACGCTGTAATTCCTGCTGACGACCCAGCGCTTCAAACGGATCATCGGTAAAACCCACCGGCAACTGGCTGGAATTGGTATAAAACGGCTGATCCGGCGTGCCGGCCTGTAAAATATCCGGATAAAACTTTTTATCTTCTTTGGCAAAGCGATAAGTCGTGCCTTCGGCCGGTGTGGCTTCCAGATTATAAAGATGGCCGGTTTCTTCCTGAAACTCACTCATTTTATTGCGGATATGATCCAGCAATCGAATTGCCAGCGCATAGCCTTCCGGGGTGCTGATATCGTCTTTATCATTGCTGAAATTACGCACCATTTCGTTAATCCCATTCACACCCAGGGTGCTGAAGTGATTACGCAAAGTGCCTAAATAGCGTTTGGTATAAGGATATAAACCCCCGTCAATCAGACGGCCAATCAGTTTACGTTTGATTTCTAAAGACTGTTTGGCCAGCTCCATCAGCGTATCAATCCGCGACAGCAAACCGGCTTCATTGCCCTTAAATTCATAGCCAATACGGGCGCAATTAATGGTGACCACGCCTAAAGAACCGGTTTGTTCGGCCGAACCAAATAAGCCATTACCGCGCTTTAATAACTCACGCAAATCCAGCTGCAAGCGGCAGCACATCGAGCGGACCATATGCGGCTCTAAATCTGAATTTAAGAAATTCTGGAAATAGGGCAGGCCGTATTTGGCGGTCATTTCAAGCAGCAGATCGGTATTAGGGTGATCCCAGGCAAAATCTTTGGTGATATTGTAGGTAGGAATAGGGAAGGTAAACACCCGGCCCAGCGCATCGCCTTCCATCATCACTTCGATATAGGCGCGGTTAATCATATCCATTTCCGCCTGCAAATCGCCATAGTTAAACGGCATTTCTTTGCCGCCCACATAAGGAATTTGTTCGCGTAAATCTTCCGGGCAAATCCAGTCAAAAGTCAGATTGGTAAAGGGTGTTTGTGTGCCCCAGCGACTCGGTACATTCAGGTTATAAATCAGCTCCTGGATATACTGTTTAACCTGTTTATATTCCAGATTATCCGCACGGATAAATGCCGCCATATAGGTATCAAACGAGCTGAAGGCTTGCGCGCCGGCCCATTCATTTTGCAAAGTGCCCAAGAAATTAACAATCTGGCCTACTGCAGCCGAGAAATGCTTGGGCGGCTTGGCTTCTACCTTGCCCGGCACACCATTAAACCCTTCCTGCAGCAGGCGGCGCAGCGACCAGCCGGCACAATAGCCCGATAACATATCCAGATCATGAATATGCATCGCGCCCGAACGGTGCGCTTCGCCAATTTCTGGCGGATAAACATGGCTTAACCAATAATTGGCAATCATCTTGCCGCTGGTATTTAAAATCAGCCCGCCCAGACTCCATCCCTGGTTGGCATTGGCATTCACACGCCAGTCGGATTGATCCAGATATTCATTAATCGACGATTCCACATCCACCACGGTACGGACATCTGAGCGCAAACGGGCATGCTGGCTGCGATACACAATATAAGCGCGGGCCGTTTTTAAATAGTGATATTGCAGTAAGGCTTCTTCAACCTGATCCTGCACCTGCTCAATAGAGGGAGTGATATCGCCGACTAAACGACTGGTCACCAGCGTACTTAAGCGCTCCGCTTCTGCCTCGTCAAACTCACCCGTGGCAAGGCTGGCCTTTTGCAAGGCACGGCTGATTTTCTCAGCATCAAAAGGCACGATGCGGCCATCGCGTTTAAGCACATACTGCGGATATCCGGTCATTTTTTCCCACCTGGCACAGGGTAGATAATTTTTACAGACCACAATATATGGTGTTTAAAGCAGGCTTGCTTCGCTAGATATTGGGTATTTGATCAGTATCAAGGATTACAAACACCAGGACATTTTTGATTAATATCAGGCTGGTCACGGGGAAGAAATCTGTGTAATGGGCAGCAGAGGGGAAGAGAGAAAAACAGGATTATTGCGGCCTGGCGCGCCGGGCACAGCCGCAGAAACAGGCCGGATGCAGCTGAAACCGGGCGGTTTTAAGCTGCATCCATCACCACCTGTTGCGCAAATGCCAATAGCATTTAACAAGCACTAATGACGTCCATTTATGTGACAGAGGTCACACTATTTAGTAATCGGGCTGACCATGAGCCGTCAGAATATAGTCGTGCTGACTTAAATCCAGCTGCTCCGCCACATAGGGCTGTAATTGGGCAATCCGTGCAGCATCCAGCATATAAGAAAATTTCATTTCCAGATCGGGCTGATCCTGCTCATGACTGAATAAGCTCAGCAGAAATTCAACACTAATGGTTTCAGCTACCGGGTAATGCCCGATAAAACCGCCATCCATGCCTTTTTCCCAGACTTCTATGCTGCGGATAATTTTCATATGCCCACCGAATTCAATTAAATAAGAAATATCAGCGAAAACATAACATGCCACCGGGAATTAAAGCAGTGGCAACAGCACCACAGCCGCAAATAACAGCCCGGTTTCCGTGATTTCTATCCCTGCACCAAGATAATTACCGGCCATTCCGCCTGATTTGGCGATTTAAAGTAGTGGCAACAGCACCACAGCCGCAAATAACAGCCCGGTTTCGGTGATTTCTATCCCCGCACCAAGATAATTACCGGCCAATCCGCCTGATTTGGCGATTTAAAGCAGTGGCAATAGCACCACAGCCGCAAATAACAGCCCGGTTTCGG
>JBOFGM010000639.1:0-6258 GCA_051649105.1 Iodobacter sp.
ATTTTCCAATAATCTAGAAAACAATATATTAAAGATTTTGAATCCAAAGATAGCTCCGAAATAGAGGTGTAATCACGATTCATAGCCGCAGACTCCAACTCCCTAGCTGTGGCAAAAATACTCTTTGCCACATCGACTCGAGAAAAAAACTCACCCAATATTGTGGTGTTTAGATTTGCCAGCGAGCTATTTACGTTTCGCTTTACTTGCATGGAGATTTCTTTTCCGCTCGCTGAATATTGCTCAACCAAGCCCATGGCAATATTTAGCACCTCATTCATGCCAGTTTTTCCTTTGGATCCGTAAGTAAACCCCTCCGCTATTAAACTAGATCTTTCTTTTTGCTCAAGAAATGAATACTCGCGAAGGCAATAATCAATAGCTATTGCAACAAATGAACAAATCAAATACACACATCGGACAGCCATTTCTCTTTGACTTGGCCTAGCTATACTTTGTTCTGCAAAAAACTGTGCATGCTCAAGCCATTTATTGCAATTATCGAATGTCAATCCATCTGCCAACAACCCCTTAGACTCATTAAGTCTTTGCTTCCAATTTCCATCTACTTTCGCAAATTGATAATTATCAATACGGGAGGAAAGTTCTTCATCAGTGAGTCGAAGCTCAATATTTTCTTCTGGCCTTTCTATCTTACTAAGGAATGCTCCATCTAGTACTTGTATCCCCATCTTTTTACCAAAATCCTTGACCTCTTGCCGCCGATCTGTGGTTGCAACAATCGCGGAGTTAGCCTTTATTGCTTGCCGAAGCCCCTCTACCCAAAATATTCTTTCAATTGCCTGAGGTGTCTTCTTATTTTTTGAATCGACAATGGTAATCTCCCTAGAAACAGACGATGCTCTGCCATAAATCCAGATATCAATATCTGTAACATCAAATCCTTCGAAAACAAAAGGAACCCCACGAACAACGTAGTAGCCTGCTTTCAAAAAATAAGCTCTAAGGGACTCTTCCATTTTTTGCCCTTTGGCATAGGGTACTTTCTTTTCCATCAGACCCCCTTACCAGTGCGCAGCACCATTAGCATATCAGACGTCGCTTTTGGACTAACTTTTACTTGACGGCGGCGAACCTTTTCACGAGTATGCTCTGGGCCATTGAAGCCGGTTACTTTTGCTGTTGGCAAGGCTTCCAGAGAGTGCTCGCTAATATCGCAGCTCCCAATTGCTTGAAGTGCAAGCTCGCCAACTTCTTTCTTAAGAAGCCTCATCATAGGTCCATGGCGCATTTGACCATAAAAGCTTCGTTTCGAGCCTTCAAAAACATGGACAACCCCTTTGAGTTCAAGAATCTTATAATCTTGAGCGATTGCTTGAACCGGACCCACATCATCACCACGTACCAATGCCTGCAGCAATTGATGCACCATGGTAATTCGGCCACGGTCATGTCTGCTATTATTTATTCCGTAAGTGATAGAGCTGACGAAAGCTTTAACCAAATCAAACGCATCCTCAATCATCGAGCTGCTATATTTTGAAAATGCTGAAGGTAATGTCATAAATGCCACATCTTCAGTGGAATTGCTGACAACATTGATATCAAAAAGGCCGATAGCAACAACCTTCTCATATAGCTTGTCGCCCAGAATTATCTTTGCAATTTTATCAGCGATGCAGACCTGCACCTTTAATAGTTCTGTTACTTCTTGTAGCTGCTGCTGTTCTTGACTATTTAGCGAAGACAATACGGCCATTATCTTTTTTGTAGTATCTCGGCGAAAAATATTTCCATTAAATAAAATCGATGAGCTACCAATATCCTCGACATCAACAAAGCCAATTTCTTCTGCATCAAATAAAAGGCGGTCAGTTTCACTTTTATCTAGCTTATATTTATCACTGAATAATTCGGCTGCGGCACTTGATAATACCGGTTCTGTAGATGCAACTTCAGCCAATTCAATTGCAGCTAATTCACGTTGATTAGGACCTAATTCTTCGAAAATATTAGCCGTATGCTCAAGCGCAGATGTTGTAGTCACACCTAAAATTGCAACACCAGATGCCGATCTATCAATAAGTTTACTATCACTAAGTGTCTGTAACAGAACAGGTAGTTCCAAGCGCGAATTAATATTTGCGGCTCGAGCTAAAACTTCAACTTTTTCATTGCTTAATTCTCGTACGCTATTGCTAGCAGACATTGCTGATAGCAATATGCCAGCCTTGCCTGCCACCAAAGTATTTTCATACCCGGTTGAGTCTGTAACTCTCTGTAATTTGTTTGCATGATGAATTAACCATGATCCTTGCGTTTTCTTATCCATTGCCAACCTCAATTTATCAGAGTTCGTGATGCTGTAAAAAACTCATCTCAATAAAATCACTTGTACTGTGATGTCGCGTGTGGTGCATGTCGATAATTATGTTTTATTATATATTCGCATTATTGTAATAACCGCTCAAGTAACTTCTAAGTATCTCGCTTCCCCCTTTGCTCCAATCATGTAAACTATCTGCATCAAAGAACGCGCAAAGAACCATACAGAATTTCCACTGATCCGCAAAGCCAGCCTTGATGATTTAAATCATCGGGCACGGGGTTCTATCCAGCTTTATTCCTTGCTCGATCTCTGCGGCTAAAACCTGGTTGCTTTCCGATTTATTTGTTTCTGAAGCCGAATTGCCCGTTTATTAATCAATAAGTGCGGGAGCATGCGGTGCAGAGTGCTGCGGTACGAATTGATTGATCCACCGCCCATGACAACCTGCCCACAGGCATAAGTCCCTCTCTTATCAGCAGGATCATATTTATCAGTATTACGGTCCGGATATCCGCTGACTGCTGTTTTTTGTCATTTAATCCGGGATGGTCTGCGGGTACAATCAGGCATCCAGATTCACACTGACAGGCCTTTGCCCATGACCATCCGAGCCGTTGTATTCGATTTTGGTGGTGTTTTATTTGATTGGAATCCGGAATATCTTTACCGCGAATTAATTCAGGATCAGGACGAGCGCCAGTTCTTTTTAAACCATGTCTGCAATGGTGCATGGAATATTGAGCAGGACCGGGGCCGCACGCTGGCCGATGGCACGCTGATTAAACAGCAAGAATTCCCCGAATATGCAGCCATGATTGCGGCTTTTTATACCCGCTGGAGCGAAATGCTGCGCGGTACTCTGCCCGACGGGGTTGCGCTGATGGAAAGCCTGGAAGCCGCCGCCGTGCCGCTGTATGGCCTGACAAACTGGTCGGATGAAACCTTTCCCTATGCCTGGCAACACTATCCTTTATTGCACCGGTTTAAAGATATTGTGGTTTCCGGCCGCCTTGGCTTAATTAAGCCGGATCCGGCCATTTACCATGCGATGTTTGAGCGAATCAGCCGGAATTTACCGGATCTGCAGCCCGGTGAGCTGGTTTTTATTGATGATGTGGAAAAAAATGCCCGCGCAGCCAGAGATTTAGGCTGGCATGGTATTCACCATACCAGCGGGGCAGATACGGCCAGACAACTCAGTCTGCTGGGAGTGGCACTTTAATGGCAACTGTTTCCCTGCCCCGGGTCAGTATCTTGTACTGCACCCAGTGTAACTGGCTGCTGCGCTCCGCCTGGCTGGCTCAGGAGCTGCTGTCCACCTTTGCTGCAGAGCTGGGTGAAGTGGCGCTGCAGCCCGGCACCGGCGGACAATTTATTGTGCAATGTATGGACAAGGTGATCTGGGATCGTAAAGTGGAAGGACGCTTCCCGGAGGCCAAAGAGCTGAAACAGCGGGTACGGGATTTAATTGCCCCGGAAAAACCCTTAGGCCATAGTGAATCTAAATCTGATTAGTGTTAAGTTACGCCCATGCTTAAGTCTCTTTTAATTACCCTCGTTTGTATCGCGCCACTGGCTCACGCCGATATTTATAAATATGTGGACGAACACGGCAATGTCACTTTCTCCAATATTCCTATGCGTAATGCGCAGCGAATTTTGGCAGAACCTGGCGCGCTGATCCCTGCCCCCCGCTCCCGTGGCAATGCCGCCCCGCGCGAAAAAAGAACCGAAACACCGGGTAATTTTCCCCGGGTGGATGCGGCAACGCAAAAAAGCCGGGACAGTAACCGCCATTTAATTCTGAATGAAGAGCTGGCCAGCGAGCAAAAGAATCTGGCCGATTCGCGTCGTTTATTGGCCGATGCGGAAGGCAGCAAAAGCGCAGAAGAAAAAGCCAGCCCGCAAAAGTATGTGGAAAAAATTGGCCGTATCCGCAATAACATGACCCTGCACGAAAAAAACATTACCGCCCTGCAAGCCGAAATCAGCCGTCTGCGTTAAACCTTCCCTTCGCACCATGCCCGCCATGCAATGCACCACCATGGTGCATTGCTGGTGTATGCTACTCTTTTGTATCTTGTCTCCGCGCCATTACCAGCCTGGCCCGTAAATTGCTGGTAGTTAAAGATAAACGATCTGAAGGGCAAGCCGCTATGAGCCATACTGCCTTTTCTGGCCTTGAATTTCTGGACGATGCCGTTATTGCTGTCGCTGCTGACGGCAGACTGGTTTACCTGAACCCTGCCGCCACAGATTTACTGGGCTTACGCCAGGATGATATCGGCTTAACGCTGTCCGCCTGCCTTGAGCCACACAGCCCTATTGTCAGCGCCGTGATTACCGCCTGCGCTGAAAATATCAGTATCACCGAACATGAACTGCTGCTCTCCAGCATCCATGGTGATATCTATGTCACGCTGACCGCCAGCCCGATTGAATCCAGCGAAGCGGCGGCGCTGGTCGAGATCCGGCAAATGGATCAGCAGCGCAAAATTGTGAATGAAGCGCGGTTGCAAGCCCAGCAGCAAGCAAACCGCGAGCTGATCCGCAATCTGGCGCATGAGATTAAAAACCCGCTTGGCGGTATTCGTGGCGCGGCTCAATTGCTGTCGCGCGAGCTGGAAAGCCGCGAGCTGAAAGAATATACCCAGGTGATTATCGAAGAATCCCAGCGCCTGCAACGGCTCTTGGATCGTCTGCTGACACCGCACCGCCTGCCTAAGCTGGCTGAACTGAATATTCATGAGGTACTGGAGCGGGTACGCAGCCTGGTGCTGGCCGAAACCCCTAATGGTTTATCGGTAAAACGCGATTACGATACCAGTCTGCCCAGCCTGATTGCCGATCAGGAACAACTGATTCAAGCGGTGCTGAATGTGGTCAGAAATGCCGTACAGGCCATGGCCGGCGTGGGTGAAATCTTTTTACGCACCCGGATTGCCCGGCAGGTCACGCTGAACCGCCGCCGCTATCCTTTGGCGCTGCAAATTCAGATTATTGATAACGGCCCGGGGATTCCCGATTCGCTGAAAGAAACATTGTTTTATCCGCTGGTTTCCGGCCGCCCTGGTGGCACCGGCATTGGTCTGCATCTGGCGCATACCTTTGTGATCCAGCACCACGGCACCATTGAATTTGAAAGCCGCCCTGGCCAAACCTGTTTCAGCCTGCTGTTACCGCTGAACGGCTGGCAGGAAGATCTTAAATCCCCCCAGGAAATCTAATGAGTTCAGTCTGGATTATCGATGACGACCGTTCCATCCGCTGGGTATTTGAAAAAGCGCTGGCGCGGGAAAATATCTCCCATGCCAGCTTTTCTTCGGCCACCGAAGCGCTGGCCCGGCTGGAGCCAGAGCAGCCGCTGGCCATTGTCTGTGATATCCGTATGCCGGGTGAATCCGGGCTGCAGTTTTTAGATATTGTTAAACGGGACTGGCCTGGCTTGCCGGTGATTATTATGACGGCGCATTCTGATCTGGACAGCGCTGTTTCTGCCTTTCAGGGCGGGGCATTTGAATATCTGCCCAAACCTTTTGATGTGGACCAGGCCACAGCCCTGGTGCGGCGGGCCATTCAGGAAAGCGAGCGACAAATCGGCCCCATCGAGGCCTCCTCGCCGGCACCAGAAATTCTGGGGCAGGCTCCGGCCATGCAGGATGTGTTCCGGGCCATTGGCCGGCTTAGTCAGTCTGCAGCCACCGTGCTGATTACCGGCGAATCGGGCAGCGGTAAAGAGCTGGTTGCCCGTGCCCTGCACCGGCACAGCCCGCGGGCCGCCAAGCCCTTTGTTGCTATTAATACGGCCGCCATTCCCAAAGATTTACTGGAATCCGAGCTGTTTGGCCATGAACGAGGAGCCTTTACCGGGGCCGATGCGCGCCGGCAGGGGCGGTTTGAGCAGGCTGAAAATGGCACCCTGTTTTTAGATGAAATTGGCGATATGCCCTCCGAGCTGCAAACCCGTT
>JBOFGM010000640.1:0-2892 GCA_051649105.1 Iodobacter sp.
TCAAATATTTTGGCAAAGTTGGCGATTTCCAATACCGCTTTTACTGTGCCCCGACAGTTTACCAGCGTGATTTTCCGGCCATTGGCGCGTTCATTAAGCAGCAGCAGCATGCCAAGGGCCGCTGAATCCATATAATCCACGGCGCTGAAGTCCAGCTCCAGTTCGCTCAGGCCCGGGGTTTCCAATGCTGCCGTTGTGGCTTGTTTAAATTCTCGATGAGATTCAAAGGTAAAGTTGCCGTTTAATAAAATACGGCCTTTGTGATCATCGATTTTGGTGGTGGTTTGCATGGTTATATCCCTTGTTGGTCATTGCCCGGACCGCCCATTGTTTTGAAATGAACTGATCATGCAATTGGCATCTTCCATATTGTAGAGATGCATTTCATCTTTTGCTGGTTATTGGCAGTTGATGAGCGGATCAAAACTCCGGGCTGATCCCATAGCGCTGTTTGGTCTTCCGAAAATATTCCTGCAGCTGCAGCCCCCGGCCATTGACCGGGTCTAATTTATTAATCCGGCGCAAATAGTTGCTGCTGAGCTGCATCCACTCTGGCTGCCAGCCATGCTGATTAGTATAGGCAAGCAGCGCATTTACGGTATTAAGTAATACCTGTAGGTTATCAGGCATATCGGTGGCGGCCAGAATAAAGCGCTTTGCTGCCCCGGCGAGATCCCCGCTGCGCGCCAGCCTGACGGCTTCATTATTCAGCGCAATAATGCCGGCCATATTTTCTTTAATCAGCTGTTCTGCTTTTTCGGGCTGCCCCTGCTGTTGGTAGAGCGTTGTGATATTGGCGGCCAGCGACAGATCATCATGGCTGTTTTTCAGCATATTACGCACAATGTTTTCGGCAGAGGCATGCTGTTGCTGATTAAAGCAGGCTTTAGCCAGGGTCAGACCCACGGTAAGGGCCGGCGGCTGTTCCAGCTGCCTGAGCCGGATCAGCGCGGAACTGAGTTGTTTCTGTGCTGCGTCAGTGTCTCCCTGACGGATACAAATATCCGCATCCAGCGCGTCAGCCAGCAGATCGGCCTGCGGATCTTTAAAGTCTTTACGCACTTCGGTCAGCGTGCGGCGGGCGGCAGAAATATCTCCGCGGCTGATTTGTATATCGGCCAGCTGGCCGTAGTCTCCCGGATTACGGGAAAAGGAAAAACGGGCCAGGCGGACGGTTTCCTGCATGGCATTTTCTGCGGTGGCTAAATCGCCGCTCTTCAGTGCCACTTCACCCAGCTGACGCTGCCTGCTGACCACATAGGGGGACATCGCTACGGCGCGCTGCAGCGTCGCCTGAGCGTTTTTGTCATCATGCAGGGCCTGATAGGTGCGGGCCAGCCAGTCATAGGCCTCCAGCGCATGCTCATGCTCTGCAATGATGCCTTTGAATACAATCATGGCCTCGGCATGGCTTTTTAGCTGGTACAGCGCTTTACCCAGCGCCATTTTGGCCCAGGGCAAGTCTTGTTCTGCCAGCAGCTGCCGGCATTGCTCACGCACACCGGCCCAGTCGCCAATCCGCAGTAATAAATGAATTTTCAGCCGTAAAAACTCACCGGCATATTCATTACTGGCTTTGGCTGCCTGAGCGCAGAGCTGGATGGCATTTAAAAAATCATGGGCGATGATGGCTTCATCGACTAATTTAAAGCGGACTTTCTTTTGCAGGGCGGCCAGAATCCGGGAATACAGCATTTCACCGGTAAAGGGCTTCAGCAAAATGGTATCCGGGGATAATTCGGCCGCTCCCAGTACCTTTTGCGCCCGCCGTTCGGCAGTCACCACAATAAAGACGCAGGAAGGCTTCAGCAAATCATGGCGGCGGGCTTCATCAAACAAAAACAGCCCGTCCTGACCTTTGCCTAAATCATATTCGCACAGGATCAGATCGTATTTAATCCGGTGAATACTGGCCAGCGCTTCGCTGCTGTTGCTGGCGTGATCAATATGACTGGTGCCATATTGCCCCAGCGTCATGCCGACGGTGCTGCGTATTTCTGCAACCGGATCAATCACCAGCACCCGCAGGCTGGCCAGATCCGGAATGCCGTTGGCTGCTTTGCGCTTGGCTGTGGCCGAGGAGATGACCGAGAAGGAGCTTAATTTTTCAGCCATAGTCTGATGCTTGGTAGTCCGTATAAAAACGTATAAACCCTGACGCGCAAAGGGGATGAAAACCGCCTGGCTGTAAGATCAGCGGCTGAGCCCTGATCTTACCCGGCATTTTGTCTGAAACAGATTAAATCACTTTTAATTTTGCATAGGCCACAGCCAGCCATTTGGAGCCGGCCTCAGCAAAATTCACCTGCACATTGCCGCTGGCACCGCCCTCATAATCGGTGACCACCCCTTTACCAAATTTAGGATGTTCCACATTCATTCCAATGCTTAAGCCATGCTCTGGAGTGGGCGATTTGATTTTGCTGGCGATGGTGGCCGAGCCAGAATAGCCTTGCGGTGCATAGCCACGGTTTAAAAATTTCAGCAGTTGCTGGGGAATCTCTTGCATAAAACGGCTGGCCACAGCATAGCGGGTTTGCCCATGCAGCATACGGCTTTGTGCAAGGGTAATGTAAAGCCTGCGACGGGCCCGGGTAATGGCAACATACATCAGGCGTCGTTCTTCTTCCACGGCGTTGGCTTCTTTCATACTGTTTTCATGCGGAAACAAGCCTTCTTCCAGCCCGCATAAAAAGACCGCATGAAATTCCAGCCCTTTGGCGGCATGCACGGTCATCAGTTGCAAGGCGTCTTCATGCGCACTGGCCTGGTGATCGCCGGCTTCAAGGCTGGCATGGGATAAAAACGCAATCAGATTGTTTTCGTCTTCCTGCACAAAATGGGTGGCGGCATTAATCAGCTCGCCCAGGTTGGCAAGTCGCTCTTCGCCTT
>JBOFGM010000641.1:0-3606 GCA_051649105.1 Iodobacter sp.
CAGCTGCAGGCGCAGAGCGATGATATTGAGCTTACAGCAGATAAAAACGCCAGACTGACGGCGATTAAAGGCAAGAGCCTCTTTAACGCCAAACAAGAAATCCTGCTCACCGCCGGCGGCGCGTATATCCGCATCAAAGACGGCAAGATCGAGCTGCATGCACCGGGCAAAGTCAGCATCAAAGGCGGCAGCCATGACTGGGGCGGGCCGGCGAGTTTGAAGCCGCCTTTGCCAGTTATGCTAAATGATGAGGCTACTTGGGTAAAAGCCGCAGCATTTTATGATGATGAATGGAAAACTGCATGGCCAATTGATAACTTGAAAGTCAGTATTGGTCAGCAAACCATTGCGGATACCTTCAGCATTGATTTATCAAAAAAGAGTTAATCAAACATGGCCAACAAACAAAGCGAGCACTTACTTAGCCCTGAGGACGGGGAAGTCAGTATGGTCGCCAAACCGGATATAACCGAGAAAGAGATATTTGATGACAGGCAGCTCATTATTCAGCGCCTGGATGCAGCCTATTTAAACCTTACAGATACCATGGCCCCATTTCAGCGTAAGTGGGATGCAAACCCAATGAATGCGCTTTCTGAGGCGGTGTTAGATGGGGCGGCTGCAGGGGTCAAGGGCTGGGGTAACGATTTTACTGAAATGTTTGAGAAAAAAACATGGGTTGAGCTGGGCCAGAAAGTTGAAAATGCAGCAGGCTCTGTGTACGACACAACTAAGCAATATGCTATTGGTTTGCAAAAAGACATTGATGCTTCGATAAGCAAGGCAAGCTCTACCTTTAAAAACGCCGACCAGACATTAAGCAACTGGTCTTGGTGGCAGGCTCAGATTGATGATGCGGCTACAACCGTACAAGGGAACTACAAGTCAGCGAAACAAAAAGTAGACCACGCCGTTGCTACTGCAAATAATACTGCCGATAAAGCACGAAAGATTTATACATACCGTAATGAAATCCTTAATCTGCCAATACTAATCGCTGAAGGTGACCCAAAGCTTATCCAAAAATTTGTTGATACCGTACTCATGGATATCGATAAAGAACTGGCTACTGACATTAAGAACGACCCAAACTTCTATGTTGTACTGGAAATTATTGCCGACCATGAAAGCGTACTTTCGTACCTTAGCTATGTCAGCCTTACCTTGGAGGCAATCCCTCCTAATTTTTACGCCTATCTTGCTGCACAAGGTGGCGCGTACTTAATGATTGAAGTTTTTATGCTTATTGTAACGGCCCTCATTTCTGCAGGTACAGCAGCCGCTGCACGCATTACCGCCCTTGCGGCACGAATCGCCACTAGTAGCAGCAAAGTGGCGGGTGTGGTCAAAAAAATAGAGCACGCCCAGCAAGCATTTTCAGCTTTTCAGCGCTGCCTTGAAGATTTCTCCAGCGCAACTAATCAACTGCACCGCTTAGGCGAAAAACTCACTAAGGCTCGTTCACGAGGTGTAAGGCTAAAAGGCAGCACCAGAACCACGCTCAATGCCAAACGTGAAACGATTAAACGTGATCATAAATGCCGTATCTGTGGCAGCACCAAACACAGCACACCTCGAAGCCTCCAAGGCACCGTGGTTTATGAATAACCAACAATCTGTCTGGTAAAAAAATCATGCTTGGGAATATAGGAAAAGATAGCAAATACCTAAACCGTATTAAGGATGCGACAGCACATATCGCGGATCATCCTCGTCATCACGGAATAAAGATGCAGGCGCATCATCTGATCTCAGCGGATGGCGTAAAACGGTCAGGTTTAGGTAAAGAACTGGCTCAATTTGGCTATGATATTAATCTTTTACCTAATTTGGTTTTCGTACCTTGCACTTTGCAGGGAGCTTGTCATTTAGGCGTACAACCTCACAGGGGAAATCACACAGCAATTGTGATGGAAGATGACGATGATGCAGAGCCAATTGATTATCATAAAATGGTTGGCAAACGAGTGAGGGAGTTAGAACGGCTATTAACCGATAATTGCCCTGCAGATAACCCTCATCGTAGAGAAGAAATTAATAAACAAATGAATAAATTAAGCTCATTAATATTAGGCTTAATACAGAATACTCCTACTCGTGCACCATTAACAACCATTGCAGCTTCATTTTCAGTAAATAATGAAATTGGATGTGGTGGGGTTGATTCAGTGATGCTTCATAGAAGTTCATCATGTTGCTCAGTTGGGAAAAATCATGAAAAAAGACAAGGTAAAAATCAAAAAAATGAAAATATCATTTATAAAAAACAAACTTCATTTAAATTAAAAGTAGGAGAATGAAATGAGCAAATACAACAATGAATACTATTTCATTCTTGAAGAGAGAAATGAACGCTTACCTGATTTAAGTCCAGATGAAGATACTGCAAACAGAAAATTTAGATTTCAAGAAATTCCACAAGGCAGCAAGCCGCTGGTATTTATTGATTCTGGTTTGGAGTACATGAAAAAACAAAGAATAAAGCCATTAGACACACCTCCAAATATTCTTTTTGAGGGGTCAAATTTAGTGGTAAAAGATTACATTCGTGAAAAAATAATGTGGTTAGCTATTCCTGACTTAGTTATTCAGCCGTCGATTTATATCGATCATAAGAACGTATGGCATGAAAATTATTGGTACTGTACATTCACAAAATTATTCGAATGCTGGAATAAAAAAACATCAACTTATGACCCTGAACCACTAGACCTTAATAACATTATGAACTATGAAGTCTACACTTATGATCTCGATGATAAATTACTTAGTGAAACACCATTAAATGAAAGGCTTATTTTCAAAATGGGCGGAACAACAGAAGGAAATATTGTGGTGCACAAATCCCTTGCTGGTTTATTCAAAACAAGTGGCGCTGTATTAGTTCCAATTAGTGATTTTGGCGTGACTTATCCATAAAGTATTGACTGATTACTGCCAGCGACATAGACCAGCAGCGCTGGCAGTACCTATATCAACACCATTTTATTACCCGCTACACCAACCGAACCGGCCGTGGAATTACGCTGGCGCTGGCGCAAAGTATGGGTGAAACGGCCACGCATCAGCTTGCCGACACCATGGAAACCGGTGACGCGGGTAAAACCGTAAAACCTGACAACAGCCCCGGCGAAACCGCCACCAACGGCCATTTGTATCATCAGGTTCATGCCAGCAAATCGCTGGAAGCCGGCAGCAATACCGACAAAGACGGTAAGACCCAATCCAAAGAGCAAGCTGGCCAGCAAAAAATCATCCTGCTGCATGGCGAAGACGGCGTCGCGCTGACCACCCCGCAAAGCCAGACCCTTAGCGCCGGCACCAATCTGGATCTGGTCGCGCAGCGCGACACCAACCAAACCTCCGGCCGCCGCTGGATCCACAACGCCGGCCAGCATATCAGCCTGTTTGTGGCGGGCGTGAAAGACCAGATCGCACTGAAACTAATTGCCGCCAAGGGCAAGATCCAGCTGCAGGCGCAGAGCGATGATATTGAGCTTACAGCAGATAAAAACGCCAGACTGACGGCGATTAAAGGCAAGAGCCTCTTTAACGCCAAACAAGAAATCCTGCTCACCGCCGGCGGCGCGTATATCCGCATCAAAG
>JBOFGM010000642.1:0-2691 GCA_051649105.1 Iodobacter sp.
ATCAATGACGGCGACGGCGTGACCAAGCCTTAAGCCAGAGCAGGGCTGCTTAAGTGGCGGGCAATATCATCCTGGGAAATCTCACCCTGGTAGTTATTGTCCTCATCCACAATCGGCATCCAGACCTGATTGTGTTCATAGAGCTTGGAAAGAATAATCCGCAGATTATCACTGGCCTGGGCGGTGACTTCAAAGGCATGCAGTTTATCGCCGCAAACACCGCTGTTGTTTCTGATTTCCCGGCGTGAAACATAGCCCAGCGGTTTGTTGCTGTCGTCCACGATGGTCAAAAAGCGCTGGTCATTATCATCCATTAAGGTGAAGGCTTCTTTCAGATCGGTGGATGCCGCTCCGGTAATGGTGGTCTGACCGTCGCACACCTGGCCGGCGTTAATCAGCAGCAGGCGTTTTAAGGTGCGGTCCTGCCCTACAAAGGAGCCGACAAAATCGTCTGCCGGGGCCGCCAGCAGCTGATCCGGCGAGGCATGTTGCACAATCTGCCCCTGTCTGAATACAGCGATGCTGTCGCCCAGCTTAATGGCCTCATCAATATCATGGCTGACCATCAGTACCGTTTTATTTAACGCGCGCTGCATCTGAAAGAATTCATTTTGAATTGTTTCACGGTTGATCGGATCCACCGCACCAAAGGGCTCGTCCATCAGCAATACCGGTGCATCGGCTGCCAGGGCACGAATCACGCCGATCCGCTGCTGCTGACCGCCGGATAATTCACGCGGATAGCGGTTTAAATAGCGCTTTGGATCCAGTGCCACCATATCCATCAGCTCACGGGCACGTTCCCGGCTGCGTTTTTTATCCCAGCCCAACAGGCGCGGCACAATGCAGATGTTTTCTTCAATGGTCATATTCGGAAACAGACCAATTTGCTGAATCACATAACCAATCTGGCGGCGCAGTGCCACCACATCCATTTCCTGTGTGTCCTGACCATTAATCAGAATCCGGCCCGAAGTCGGCTTAATCAGGCGGTTGACCATTTTTAAGGTGGTGGTTTTACCGCAACCGGAAGGCCCGAGTAAAACGCAGATTTTGCCTTCTTCAACATGCAAATTAACGTTATTGACTGCCAGATTGGTCTGACCGTTTTTTTGAGTAAAAGATTTGCTGAGGTTTTCGAGCGTGATCATAAGCGGATACCTTTAGGTGTGAGGTAATGTTGCAGACGATTGAGGATCAGATCCATCACAATGGCGAGCAGGCTGATCATGACAGCGCCAACAACCAGCTGACGGATATCACTCTGGCTGATGCCATGCAGAATCAGCAGCCCAAGGCCGCCTGCGCCAATGGTGCTGGCAATGGCCATCACACCAATATTCATAACGACGGCAGTACGGATACCACCAAAAATCAGCGGTACGGCCAGTGGCAGCTCAACCCAGCACAGACGCTGGAAAAAGCTCATGCCAAGGCCTTTGCAGGATTCACGGATACCCGGATCGATCTGCTGCAGTGCGGTATGGGTATTGCGGATAATCGGCAGCAGAGAATATAAAAACACCGCCGAAATAGCCGGCACATAGCCAATGCCCTGATTGATCATGGAAAACAGCGGAATCATCAGGCCAAACAGTGCAATTGAAGGCGTGGTCAGAATTACGGTGGCCAGGCTCAGTACCCAGGGGGCGAGCGAGGGCAGGCGCACAATTAGAATCCCGATCGGCACGCCCAGTAAAATGGCCATCCCTACCGCGATTGAAACCAGCATCATATGCTCGCGGGTCAGCGTCAGAATAAAGGCACTGTTTTCCCAGGCGTAATGAAGAATGTCCATCTTATTTTGCCTCCAGTAAGCCATGTTTTTGCAGGAACTCGGCGGCAACGGTATCCACGCGCTGATGATCAATATCTACTTTGGCATTCAGCGTGGAGATGGTGTCGTTATCGAGCAGGGCCGACAGGGTATTCATCGCTTCTTCGAGGCCAGGATTGGCTTCCAGCACCGATTTTGCGACCACCGGTGTGGCGGCATAGCTGGGGAAGAAATGCAGATCATCTTCCATGATCACCAGATCGAAGCCTTTAATACGGCCATCGGTGGCATAGACCAGACCCGCTTCAACAAAGCCATCACGGATGGCGTTATAAACCAGCCCGGAGTTCATTTGCTTGATTTGCGGGCGTTCCAGTGGCAGCTGATATTTCTCTTGCATCGGCTTTAAGCCATCGGGACGGCCGGCAAACTCAATATCCAGCCCCAGTTTCCAGCCGGATTGCTGGTTATAGGCTTTGGCCATATCGCTCATGGTGGTAATACCCAGCTCGGTCGCGCGTTTACGCTGCATGGCAAAGGCGTAGGTGTTATTCATGGCGGCAGGCTTGAGCCAGATCAGATTGTTTTTAAGATCCAGCTCTTTCACCGTGGCGTAGCTTTGTTCTGCATTCACTTCGGTGAGTTTGTGATAAACAATCAGCGCGGTGCCGGTGTAGTCCCAGACCAGATCCAGCTGCTTATTGATCAGGGCACCCCGCATAATCACACTGGGTAAATCGGTAGTGGCGGTGACTTCCATGCCTTTGGCTGTCAGATATTGGCGGGTCAGGGAAGAGAGCAAATGCTGCTCGGTAAAATCCTTGCTGCCAAGACGAATGGGCTCGGCGCTGGCCAGACTGGTCAGCAATATCAGGCTAAGGCTTAAAATTAAGCGGTACATATAAGCTCCTTTT
>JBOFGM010000643.1:0-4102 GCA_051649105.1 Iodobacter sp.
ATTTACTCGGGTATTGTACTTTTATGAAAAATGCCCGGCAAGCGCTCACGCTGTTTACCTGTCATTTAGCCGGCCATTCTGCCGCCAGTCACCCGCTCAATGCCGGATAAATCACGCCAGCTCTGCACCTGGGCAAAACCCGCTGCAGTTAATAAATCCCGGCAGGCGGCGGCCTGATCCCAGCCATGCTCGAATAATAACCAGCCGGCGGCCGTTAAATGCGCTTTCGCCCCGGCAATAATGCTGCGGATATGCACCAGACCATCGCCTTCATCGCTTAATGCGCTGCGCGGCTCAAAGCGTAAATCCCCTTCGGCCAGATGATGATCATTTTTTTCAATATAAGGCGGATTAGACACAATCAGATCAAAGCCCGCCTCACCCAGCGCCTGATACCAGTCGGACTGATAAAACCGGATATCCGCATTCAGACGGCTGGCATTGGTTTGCGCCACCAACAGGGCCGCGGCAGACAGATCCACGGCGCTGACCGCCAGATCCGGGCGCTCTGATTTCAGCGTAACCGGAATACAGCCCGAGCCGGTTCCCAGATCCAGTACCCGCGCCCCTTCTGCAGCGCGCTCTAATGCCAGCTCCACCAGCAGCTCGGTATCCGGCCGGGGAATCAGCACCGCCGGATTCACCATAAAATCACGGCCAAAAAACTCGCGCCGGCCCACAATATAAGCCACCGGTTCACCCAAGCGCCGTCTTGCCGCCAGCTGGTTAAAGGCCACAATATGGGCTTCTTCCGCTTCATCGGTGTCATGACCAATCTGCCAGGCACGGTTTTTACCGCTGCAATGGGTAAACAGAACCTGAGCGTCGATCCGCTCCAATCCGCTTTGCCTCAATAATTCTGAATAATTCATAAGATTTCCGTCAAACACTGCCAGCAGCAATTAAGCTTTTTTTGATTTGCGGTAAGCCGGTCATTCGCTCAGCCGGATGCCATCGGGCAAGACCCGGTACTTGCCATGGGCCACCCGCTGCGAGCGGTAAATCCCGGTGTGACCCGAGAATAAATAACTGACCACACAAGCCAGCGCCGCATACACCCCTACCTCGGCACCAAACATTTCCATCGCCATCAGCGTGGAAGCAATGGGGGTATTGGCCGCACCCGCAAACACCGCAATAAAGCCCAGACCCGCCAGAAAACCAACAGGCAGATTAAACAGCGGAGCCAGCACATTGCCCAGGGTCGCGCCGATATAAAACAGCGGCGTGACCTCCCCCCCTTTAAAACCACTACCTAAAGAGGCCACAGTAAAGGCAAATTTAGCGGCAAAGTCGTAATTCGCCATCGGGTGCTGAAAGGCTTCCACAATCGTGGGCACACCGAGCCCCAGGTAGCGCTCAGCCCCCAGCAGCCAGGCCGCCAGCGCCACCACCGTGCCGCCAATCAAGGGGCGCAGCGGTGCATAGTGCAGATATTTTTTAAACCCCGCCGCCAGCCAGTGCGTGGCATTGGCAAAACTGCGGGCGGTCAGGCCAAACAGGGCCCCGGCCAGCAAGACGGCCAGCAAGACCCAGAGCGTCATTGGCGGAATGGTGCCAATCAGATAATGAGTATGCTGCGCGCCCCATAGCAGGCCGACCTGATCCGCCACCACGGCCGCCACCAGGCAAGGCCAGATGGCATCCACCCGCATCCGGCCTATGGCCAGCACTTCAAAGCCAAATACGGCACCGGCCAGCGGGGTGCCAAACACAGAGGCAAACCCCGCGCTGATCCCTGCCATCAGCAAAACCCGCCGGTCGCTGTTTTGTAAGCGAAACAGGCGGGTCAGCTGATCGGCCAGCGCCGCGCCCATTTGCACCGCCGTGCCTTCCCGGCCCACCGAGGCACCAAATAAATGGGAAACCACCGTGCCGCCCAGCACCAGGGGCGCCATTCGGAGCGGAATAATTTTTTGCGGATCATTAATCTCATCAATTAAAAGATTATTGCCCGCCTCAACCTGCTTACCAAAATGCCAGTAAACCAGGCCCACCAAAAAACCCGCCACCGGTAAACCCGCCAGCAGCCAGGGGTTGCTTAAGCGGGTGCCAGTGGCCCATTCCAGCGCAAATAAGAAAAAGGCTGAAGCCGTGCCCGCCAGAATCCCGACCAGCACCGCCAGAAACAGCCATTTAAGCAACTTAAGCAAGACAGAAAACTGATCCCGCTGTTTTAAAAAATTCATTTCGGTTCCTGTAAAGGATGGGCTTCTACATTAAAAACAGCGAAGCCAGCCCAAGGAAAATAAAGAAGCCCATCGAATCGGTAATCCCGGTCAGCAAGACCGACGAGCCATAGGCCGGGTCGCGACCCAGCTTTTGCATGGTCAGCGGCACTAAAATACCCACCAGCGCAGCCAGTAATAAATTCAGCATCATGGCGGCCATCATCACCACCCCCAGCGACACCTGGTTATACAGCGCCCAGGCAATCACACCCAGCACACCGCCCCAGACCAGGCCATTAAGCAGGGCAATGCCCAGCTCTTTACCAAACAGGCGGCCGGAGTTGCTTGGGGTTATCTGCCCCAGCGCCAGCCCGCGAATAATCAGCGTAATCGTTTGCGTACCGGTATTGCCGCCAATCCCGGATACAATCGGCATCAGGGCGGCCAGTGCCACCAGATGGGTAATGGTTTCTTCAAACGCGCCAATCACCCGGCTGGCCACAAAAGCGGTACAAATATTTACCGCCAGCCAGGGCCAGCGGTTTTTAGCCGATTTCCAGACGCTGGAAAACAAGTCTTCTTCTTTCAAACCCGCCAGGGACAGCACTTCGGCATCGGATTCTTCACGAATCACGTCCACCATCATATCCACGGTTAAGCGGCCAATCACTTTATGATTAGAATCGACCACCGGAGCGGAAACCAGGTCATAGCGCTCAAAGGCCTGCGCCGCATCCCCCGCATCATCATGCCCACGGAATGCCACCACATCGGTGGCCATGGCATCGTGCACGGTCAGATCGGGGTCAGAGACCAGTAAATGATTAATTGCCAGCACGCCCTTCAGCGTTTGCTCATGATCCACCACAAATAACTTATCGGTATGATTAGGCAGCTCATCAAAACGACGCAAATAGCGCAGCACCACTTCCAGCGTCACATCATCCCGGATGGTAACCATTTCAAAATCCATCAGGGAACCGACTTCATCTTCCGGATAAGACAATGCCGATTGCAGCTGGGCACGCTCCTCTTCATCCAGCCCGCCTAATAACTCCGAACGCACTTCATTGGATAAATCCGGCACCAGATCGGCCAGCTCATCGGCATCCAGATGCTCGGCAGCGGCGATAATTTCATAGCTTTCCATATCGGCCAGCAGCGATTCACGCACCGAATCCGATACTTCCAGCAGCACGTCACCATCGTGCTCAGATTTCACCAGCTCCCAGACAATCAAACGATCGACTAAGGGTAAAGCCTCCAGGATGTGCGCCACGTCCGCAGGGTGCAAACTGGCCAGCTTCTTCTGCAGTTCCGTCAGATTCTGCTTATGAACCAGCTTCTCCACCAGCTCATGCTTGGGCATATCCTGACGATGCACCATATCTTCGACCAGACGGTGCCTTTCGAGCAGGCGCACAACCTGCTGCAAGCTTTCTTGCAGGCTTTCTTGCTGTTTGCGGGTGACTATCGTCATGCCGGATTCCAAAGAAAAGAGGAGTAAAAAGTCGTGCGCGAGTTTATCACGCCACACCCCGCCCAGAGCCCACCAAAACGGGTATTCAAACCAGACTAAAGACAAAAAAGTGCGGCTTTGAACAAAGCCGGGTGCTGCGCCAGACAAAAATCCGGCCCACTCCCTGGTGCAAAGAAAAAAACCAGTTGCCAGAAATTAAGATATTTACCGGATTATTGATTTATATTGAAGATACTGGCTAATGGTGAAAGGTATATACAAATCATTTGTCAGTTTTTCCCGCAATTTCCTGCTCTGATCTGCCTGCCGGTCACTATATGTGATGGCTTTTCATCGCTTCTCTATTCGCACTCAGCTTTTTCTGCTGACCTTGGCCATTGTGCTGCCGGTCGGAGCCATGCTGACATGGTTTCTTGCGCAAAATGTGCAGCATGCCCGCAAAGAAGCCTAT
>JBOFGM010000644.1:0-5483 GCA_051649105.1 Iodobacter sp.
AATTAGCCGAAAAGCCATTATATTTTAAGGCCGCCGCAATCACTTCGCGCGGGTCATCCAGCACCGTGACTTTGCCTTTGATTTTTGCCAGTACTTCAGGATTAAAAATCAGAGCCCAGCTGCTGGCATTCAGCCCCAGCTCTTGCAGCTTAGTCTGGTTATATCCAATCAGCGTCACGGTAAAATCATAAGGCACCGAATAACGGTTGGCCGGGTCCAGCTGAGTATTGGCAAAGGAAGGATTGATATTCTTTAAATTGCTTAATAAGGACTTATTTAATGGCTGAATTAACTGCTGGTTCACCAATGAAGGAATACCATAATTAGAAGGCCCGATCACATCAAAGCCCTTCGCTCCGGCGGTGAGCTTAGCCAGCGCCTCTTCCATCGAGCCAAAATAGCTCTCTTTTACCGTGCATTTGCAGCTGGCTTCAAAACGCCTGATGGTGTCTTTAGATACGGCATTATTCCAGTTAAATAAATGCAGCACCTCTTCCGCTCCCGCGAGAGGGCTTAATAATGCCAGAGACAACAACCATTTATTCATCCGTCTTTACTCATAAAAAACGGCCGGCCGCTGTCCTTTAAACAGCCGGCCAACCGGTTAAAAATTAAAACAGGCCTTGCACCAACGGGCTTACTTACCCCGGATAGCACTCGGCGCAATTTTACTGACAATTAAAATCAAAGCCAGCGTGAGCAGCATCAGCAAGGTGGAAATCGCATTCACTTCCGGTGTCACGGCAATTCTGATCATGGAATAAATCTGTAGCGGCAGCGTCGATGCACCTGCGCCGGCGGTAAAGAATGTAATCACAAAATCATCAATCGACAGCGTAAAGGCCATTAATGCGCCGGCAATAATCCCCGGCATAATTAAAGGCATAGTAATCAGCCGGAATGCCTGTAATGGCGTGGCGCCCAGATCACGGGCCGCCTCAACCAGCGCTTCATCCATCCCCTGCAGGCGCGAGCGCACCACAATGGCCACAAAGCCGATGCAAAACGCGATATGAGCCAGGGTGACCGAAAACAAACCCAAAGTCATATTCAGCATTACAAAGAACATTAACAGCGAAACGCCCATTAATATTTCTGGAATAGCAATCGGCGTCAGCACTAAGACCGGCAGCAAACGCAGCTTATATTTATACATCGCCATACCGGCCATCGTGCCAAAAATGGTGGCAAAAAAGCTGGTAATCACGCCAATTAATAATGAATTGCGGGCGGCAACCAGCATCTGCTTATCATTAAACAGAATTTGATACCATTTAAAGGTAAAGCCCACCCATTCTGCATTCAGCCGCGAATTATTAAACGAATACATCACCACAATAACCAGTGGCAAATATAAAAAGGCATAGGTCATTAAACCCAGCGCCCACAGCCATTTACTCTGCTTAGTCATGACGTTTTTTTCCTCCACGGCTGATCAAAGTGGCGATCGCCGCCAGCAGCAATACTCCGCCAGTCAGCATAATCGACAGCATCGAGCCAAAAGGCCAGTCACGACTATCTAAAAATTGCTGCTTAATTAAATTCCCCACCATAATTCCGTCGGTACCACCCACTAAATCCGGCACGGCAAACATGCCTAATACCGGAATAAACACCAGTGCCGCACCCGCCCATACGCCGGGTAAAGACAATGGCCAGGTAATACGCCAAAAACGCTGCCAGACCGAGGCTCCCAGATCCTGCGCCGCATCCAGTAAGGCCATATCGTGCTTTTCTAAATTGGCATACAGCGGCAATACCATAAAGGGTAAATGCACATACACCAGCACCACAATCACCGCAAAATGGGTAAACAGAAACTGTTGCGGGCCAATACCAAACCAGGCCAGTACCCCATTCACCGTCATGGCAAAATAACCCTGGGGCCCCAGAATAATCATCCACGCATACACGCGAATCAGAAAATTACTCCAGAAAGGCAGAATCACCAGTAAAACCAGCAGATCGCGGTATTTCTTCGGGCTGCGGGCAATCAGCCAGGCCAGAGGATAGGCCATTAAAATACAAATCAGCGTGGTGAGACCGGCATACCAGAATGATTTAATAAATAATTCAAGATAAATGCTGTCTTCAAAAAAACGGCCAAAGTTTTCCAGCGTCAGAAAATCACGCCAGTTATGCCAGTTGATCAGCACATCGCGCGCGCCGGTATCCGGATTAATATCCACCATCGGCATCAGGCCGCCGTATTCACCCGGATAGCGAAACGCCGAAAAAATCATAATCAGCGTGGGTACGGCAAAGAAGATCAACAAGTAGAGAAGCGGCGGGCCGGAAATCAGCCATTTCGCCAGACTCTTGGATGGCGGTTTAACTTGCTGCATAGCGCTCACCTTAAGACAGCAAGAAATGACCAGCGTCGTAGCGCCAGGCCAATTCTACTGCATCGTTATCATCAAAGAACTTAGCCCGTCCGGGCGCAGAATTAGGCAACATGGTTTCCACCAGCATGCCGTTATCCAGTTCAACGATATAAATGGTCACATCGCCCATATACAGGCAATCATGCACACGGCCTTTAAAGTGAACTTCATCCGCACCGCCATCTTCTAAGCTGGCAGCCAGTTTGATTTTTTCAGGTCTTAAGCTGAGCGTGCCTTTCTGGCCCACAGCGGCACCCGCCACCGGCAGCGTTTCTGCAATACCCACGCCGACAATTTCCACCTGCATACGATCTTCAGAAATGGATTTAATCGTGGCATCCAGTAAATTGCACTGACCGATAAAATCGGCCACAAAACGGCTTTTCGGATAGCTGTAAATGGTTTCAGGCGCATCAAGCTGCTCAACCTGACCCTTATTCATCACCGCAATCCGGTGTGATAAGGCCAGCGCCTCTCCCTGATCATGGGTGACGTAAATAAAGGTAACGCCTACTTCTTTTTGCAGGGTAATCAGTTCAATCTGCATTTGCTCACGCAACTTGGCGTCCAGCGCAGATAAAGGCTCATCCAGCAGCAATACGCGCGGATGATTAACCAGCGAGCGGGCAATGGCCACGCGCTGACGCTGACCACCTGACAACTCATGGGGAAAACGCTTGGCAAATTCTTGCAGACGCACGTCTTCCAGAATTTCTGCCACGCTGGACTTAATCACCTCAGGCGAGGCCTTGGCCATTTTCAGCGGGAACGCAATATTTTGCTCAACCGTCATATGCGGGAACAGTGCGTAGTTCTGAAACACCGTATGGACCGGGCGCTTCTCTGGTGGCACATTCGACATATCCTGGCCATCGAGCAAAATCGTCCCGGAATCGGGCTGCTCAAAACCTGCCAGCATACGCAACAGCGTCGTTTTGCCACAGCCCGAGGGGCCAAGTAGCGTAAAGAATTCACCGGCTTCCACCGACAAGCTCACATGATTAACGGCAGTGAAATCGCCGAAAGTTTTTACGACGTCACGGATCTCCAGCAGGGCCATAGTCTTCTCACAAAAAAACGGTCGCCATTTTAACAAAAACATCCCGCCGGTGTTGGTTTTATACGGTCGGAGAACATGTAAATTAGAGCACTTTTTTCCAGAGCCGCCTGTCAGGCCACAACAGGGCAGACAAACAGCCCCAAAATCAGTCTCTGTGCACGGCAAAACCTGCCTGACCACAAAAGCGTGCACCACCCCTGGCACAGGCTTACCAAAAGCTTGCAATCTATCGCGCCGGCAGCCGGGCCGTCTTATAATCTCCCGGTTAAGGCCTTGTTCTTTTACTGTTTCTTATCTAAAAAGAGAAAAAAACTATTAAATTTTCATCAGGCGATTTACTTATACAGTAAATCACTTACAATCATTAACTGGCTGCGTTTAAAACAACTATTGCACATTAAAATAAATATCTGTTCGTTTTAGTTAACTATTGATCGTTATCAATTTAAATGACGTAATATGTCAAATGTATTATTTAAAAAGCCAAATCAACTGACTCAGTATTAAAAGAAAATACAATTGGAAACACGCCTTCCTGTATCAGCTTTACAAGCTGATTTATTTATCAGCGAATTAGACCGCCCGTGGCTGGACACGCCCTTTCTTATTGAAGGTTTTTTGCTTGAAACGCCCGAACAGCTTCAGCAACTTAAAGAATACTGCCAGTATGTGACTGTTGATCTGGGGCGCTCCACCGGCGGTATCGCCCGCTGGGGCTCTCTGGCAGAGAAAAAATTCAATACCGAACCGCTGGTGCCGCACGCGCACTACCACAGCGTTGAAATCAAAGAACAGATCAGCCTGCTTAAAGAACTGCGCCAGAGCTTTGCCAGATGGTCGAAAGAAAACAGCAGCTCACAGCCCGTTGCCCGTTATACCGACCCGCAAATTATTATTTATCCCGATACCACGCCCATTAAGCGTGAAATGCAGCAGGCCAAAGCTGTTCATAAATCGGCCAGTAAAGTCATTAAGACCGCCATCGCGGCCATCAGCAAAGATCTGCAGCCCGGCGGCGAAGCCATCCATGATGTGGTGGCCGAAATGGTGGATTCCATTATCCGCAATCCAAGCGCGCTGATGTGGCTGTCTCAGCTGAAAGACGCCAATAACTATGCCTATGAACATGCGCTCGATACCGCCGTCTATATGCTGGCCTTTGGCCGTCATCTGGGTTATCCGCGGGAAGATCTGCATAAACTGGGTTTTGCCGGGCTGATGCTCGATATTGGTAAAGTTAAATTACCCGAAGAATTATTACAGCGCAGCGGGCCTTATTCCCCGGGCGAGTTTTCACTGATGAAAACGCATATCTGGCACAGCCTGGATATTTTAAATCAGCTTCAGAATGTGCCTCTGGATGTCTACGATATGGTGGCCCGCCACCATGAACGGGTGGATGGCAGTGGTTACCCGGTTGGGCTGAAGGGCGAAACCATTGGTCTGTTTTCCTGTATGGCCGGCATTGTCGATTGTTTTACCGCCATGACCAGCGATCGTCCTCATGCCGAAACTAAAACCGCCAATGCCGCCCTGCAGATGCTGTATAAATGGAGCGATAAATACTTTCACCTGGCGCTGGTGGAGCAATTTGCCCAGTGTATCGGTATTTTTCCGGTCGGCGCGCTGGTTGAGCTCAGCAGCGGGGATATTGGCATTGTGGCCGGTCAGAACCGCACCAGGCGGCTTAAGCCCAAGGTCTTGTTGATTTTAGGGCCGGATAAACGTCCCCATGCCCGCCCAACCCTGCTGGATCTGATGATTAACCCCTCTACCAGTGCCGGACAAGAAATTACAATCCGCAAAGAATGGCCGCAAGGCAGTTTTAACATTAACCCACAAGAGTATTTTCAAGGATGAATGGTCCGGCTGCCGCAGAAAGCGATCTCAGTACTCTTGCCGGCTATCAGCTGAACAGCCAGAGCACTTTAAATCAATCGCTGGATCTGATGATTCAGACCCATTGCCAGGAAAAGCCTCAGGACGACACCCTGTATATGGCGTATTTTCTGGGCTTGCTGCGAGGCGTGTCCAGCCCG
>JBOFGM010000645.1:0-7266 GCA_051649105.1 Iodobacter sp.
AGCCGAGGTAGGCAGGCTGTCCACACTGGCCGGGTGAGCCAGCGATTTATTTTCTGAAGCCAGCGCAGCCCCTGTGACCTGAGCAATCATAAAGCCAGAATTAACGCCGCCGTTATTGACCAGAAAAGCCGGCAGTTTGGACAGGTTATTGTCGATCAGCAGCGCCATACGGCGCTCGGATAAAGAACCGATCTCGGCAATGGCCAGTGCCAGATTGTCGGCGGCAAAAGCCACCGGCTCGGCATGGAAATTACCCCCGGACAGAATCACATTATCTTCGCTGAATACCAGCGGGTTATCGGATACCGCATTGGCTTCGGTTAAGAGCGTTTCTGCCGAATTGCGGATTTGCGTCAGGCAGGCACCCATCACCTGTGGCTGGCAGCGTAATGAATAGGGGTCCTGCACCTTGCCGCAATCGGCATGGGCGGCAGAGATTTCGCTCTTTTCCCCCAGTAAATCACGATAAAAGCGGGCGGAATCGATTTGCCCGGCATGGCCGCGCACGGCATGGATACGCGCATCAAAAGGCGTGCGGCTGCCCATAGCGGCTTCAACCGATAAGCCCCCGGTAATACTGGCGGCAATAAATAAATCTTCGGCCGCAAACAAGCCTTCCAGCGCAAAGGCGGTGGAGGCCTGAGTGCCGTTCAGCAGGGCCAGACCTTCTTTGGGGGCCAGTACAATGGGTGTCATGCCGGCCGCTTGCAATGCCGCAGCGCCGCTGACCCGCTCACCCTTTACAAAGGCTTCTCCCTCGCCAATCAGCACCGCGCTCATATGGGATAAAGGTGCCAGATCCCCGGAAGCCCCCACTGAGCCTTTTTGCGGGATCACCGGGTAAATCTGCTGATTAAACAGGGTGATCAATGCTTCAATCACCACGCGGCGGATACCAGAAAAGCCGCGCGCCAGTGAGTTGATTTTCAGCGCCATCAGCAGACGAACGGTGCCGTTTTTCATGGGTTTGCCAATGCCGGCAGCATGGGAGAGCACAATAGAGCGTTGCAATAATTCCAGCTCACCGCTGGCAATTTTGGTGCTGGCCAGCAGGCCAAACCCCGTATTGATGCCATACACCGTGCGGCCTTCTTCCAGTACACGGGCCACCGTGGCAGCGGCTGCATCAATAGCGGCATAAGAAGAAGGATCCAGCGTCAGGGTCAGGCTGGTGTCTCTGGCAATACGGCGCATCTCAGCAAGCGTCAGTTGGCCGGGCTTGATATTAAACAGGTTCATGGTCGGGTCCGGTTGTTGTATGTGCAGCAGGGTGGAATTCAGGGCTGGCTCTGTACTTATTTCAGCATGGGTAAATCCAGCCTCTGCTCACGGGCACAATTTTTTGCAATATCATAGCCTGCATCGGCATGGCGCATCACGCCGGTTCCCGGATCGTTCCACAAGACCCGTCCAAGGCGCTTGGCGGCGGCATCCGTGCCATCGGCCACAATCACCACGCCTGAGTGCTGAGAGAACCCCATGCCGACCCCGCCGCCATGATGCAAAGACACCCAGGTGGCACCCCCTGCGGTATTGAGCAGGGCATTGAGTAAGGGCCAGTCGGATACGGCATCGGAGCCGTCCGGCATGGCTTCGGTTTCACGGTTGGGGGACGCCACCGAGCCGGAATCCAGGTGATCACGGCCAATTACAATGGGCGCTTTCAGCTCGCCGGTTTTGACCATTTCATTAAAGGCCAGTGCAAGGCGGGCGCGATCTTTCAGCCCGACCCAGCAAATTCTTGCCGGTAAACCCTGAAAAGCAATCCGCTCACGCGCCATATCCAGCCATTGATGCAGATGCGGATTATCCGGAATCAGCTCTTTCACTTTGGCGTCGGTTTTATAGATATCTTCCGGGTCGCCCGACAGGGCTACCCAGCGGAAAGGGCCGATCCCTTCGCAAAACAAGGGCCGCACATAGGCAGGCACAAAGCCGGGGAAATCAAAGGCATGGCTGACGCCTTCTTCCAGCGCCATCTGGCGGATATTATTGCCGTAATCCACGGTGGCCGAGCCGCTTTTTTGCAGCGCCAGCATGGCTTCCACCTGACGGGCCATGGATTTTTTGGCCGCCGCACTGACGCCTGCCGGATCGGTTTTTTGCGCGGTCCGCCAGCGGGCAATATCCCAGCCCTGTGGCAAATAGCCATGTACCGGGTCATGGGCGGAAGTTTGATCGGTCACCACATCCGGGCTGATGCCGCGGCTGACCAGTTCGGCAAAAACATCGGCCGCATTGCCAAGTAAACCCACCGATACCGGCGTGCCGCTGACTTTGGCTTCGGCCACGATCGCCAGCGCTTCATCCAGAGTGGTGGCTTTGCGGTCCACATAGCGGGTTTTCAGGCGAAAATCGATGCGGGTTTCATCGCATTCCACGGCAATCATGGAAAACCCCGCCATGGTGGCGGCCAGTGGCTGCGCGCCGCCCATCCCGCCCAGACCGCCGGTTAAAATCCAGCGACCGGCTGCCGAGCCTGAAAAATGCTGTTTGGCCATGGCCACAAAGGTTTCATAAGTGCCCTGAACAATGCCCTGGCTGCCGATATAGATCCAGCTGCCGGCGGTCATTTGCCCGTACATCATCAGGCCTTTTTTATCCAGCTCATTAAAGTGCTCCCAATTGGCCCAGTGCGGCACCAGATTGGAGTTGGCCAGCAGCACGCGCGGGGCATTGGCATGAGTCTGAAACACGCCCACCGGTTTTCCCGATTGAATCAGCAGCGTTTCATCGTCTTCCAGCCGGGTCAGCACATCCAGAATCTTGTCGTAGCATTCCCAGTTGCGTGCCGCCCGCCCAATCCCGCCGTAGACCACTAAGGATTGCGGATATTCGGCCACTTCGGCATCCAGATTGTTTTGAATCATGCGAAAAGCCGCTTCGGTCAGCCAGCTTTTACAAGTCAGCTCGCTGCCACGCGGGGCACGAATCTGGCGGGAAGGATCATGGCGCGGATCGGTCATGGTTGCTCTCTGTTAAGTGGGGTGGGGGCTTTAAAGGAGGTGGCAAGGGTTGAAATCAGCCGCGCAGCGGCTTTGGCTCCATGGCTGTCGATATCAAACAGCGGGTTGAATTCTGCTAAATCGGCGGCAACCAGCTTGCCACTGGCAGACAGCAGCCGGCATAAATGCTCAATGATGCTGATATCCACCCCAAAACCCGCCGGGGCAGAAACGGCCGGCATTTGTGCGGCAGGCAGCACATCGGCATCAATGGTCAGATAAATCAGATCGGAGCCGGCCATAAAGGCCAGCAGCTGGGCTTCGGTGTCGGCCAGCTGCCACGGTGTCATGGCATGATCCGCGCGCCAGCTGGCACCCAGTCTTTTGGCGGTATTAAACAGCGCTTTTGTATTGGCGGTTTCAGCCACGCCCATACAGAGGTAATTAAAATCCTGGCCGCGCAGGGCACATGCAGCGGCAATCTGGGCAAAGGGCGTGCCTGAGGTGGCCTCAACCGATTCGCGTAAATCAAAATGGGCATCCAGGTTCACAATGCCGATTCGTTGTGCCGGAAAGGCGTCTGCAATACCCAGCCAGTGCCCGAATGCGGTTTCATGCCCGCCGCCCAGCACCAGGGATAAATGACCGGCCGCCAGATGCTGGCTGACGGCCTGCCCCAGTTTTTGCTGTGCGCTGGCTAAGTCCCCATCGGTACAGGCAATATCGCCCGCCTCATAGACGGGCAAAGCGGCGTGCCAGGCAAGGTTTGCCAGTGCTTTGCGCAACACAGCGGGCCCTGCTGCGGCACCCGTGCGGCCCTGATTGCGGCGCACGCCTTCATCGCAGGCAAAACCCTGCAGCGCAATACCGGGCTTTTGCCCGGCAGTCAGCGGGGTGACAACCTGATGCCAGCGCCGGGCACTTTCTCCTTCTGCGCTGTCGATGCGGCCGCTCCAGATAGGCAGGGTATGGGGCATGGTTTTATCTCTTGTAACAGGGGGTTAAGCAGGCTGGCCGCGAAATATCCGCTGACGCAAGAGCGGCGTGCCTAAGCTGTAAACAATCTCGGCCGGGTGATCGATATTCCAGACTAAAAAGTCGGCCATAAAGCCGGCTGCCAGCTGTCCATGGCTGTTTTGCCGGCCCAGTGCCTGTGCGGCATGGCGGGTGGCGCCAATCAGAGCTTCTTCCGGTGTCAGATCAAACAGCACACAGGCTTGATTCATCGCCAGGCGCAAAGAGGCAAAGGGGCTGGTTCCAGGGTTCAGATCAGAAGACACGGCCATGGGAACTCCTGCAGCACGCAGGGCTGCCACTGGCGGTTTTTGGGTTTCACGCAAAAAGTAAAAGGCACCGGGCAGTAACACGGCCACGGTCTGAGCGGCCTGCATGGCGGCAATACCGGCTTCATCCAGGTGCTCAATATGATCGGCCGATAAGCCATTAAATTCGGCGACAAGGGAGGCGCCGTGCAAATTAGACAGTTGCTCCACATGGCCTTTGATTTTTAAGCCATGCTGGCGGGCGGCGGTAAAAACACGCCGGGCCTGCGGCGGGCTGAATCCCACCCCTTCACAAAAAACATCCACGGCCTCGGCCAGATGTTCCCGGGCGGCGGCGGGCAAAATATGGTCGATGATCTCGGTAATATAATCATCGCTGTTGCCGTCATATTCGGGGGGCAGGGCATGGGCGGCCAGCAAGGTGGTGCTGACTTCCACCGGCCAGTCGCGGCCCAGCTGCTTTGCCACCCGCAGTTGTTTCAGCTCATCAGTAAGCGCCAGGCCATAGCCGGATTTAATTTCAACGGTGGTTACGCCTTCGCTCATTAAAGCCTGCAGCCGCGGCAGGCTTTGGGCGGCCAGCTCATCCGCCGTTAACTGGCGTGTGGCATTCACGGTAGACATAATGCCGCCGCCTTCTGCGGCAATTTGCTGGTAGGGCACGCCGGTGAGGCGTTTTTCCCATTCGGCGGCACGGTTGCCGCCATAAACCAGATGCGTATGACAGTCGATCAGACCGGGGGTGATCCAGGCACCTTTGCAATCGACAATTTCACCGGGCCCGTCAAACAGGGTCAGTGCTTCTTCCTGCGGCAAAATGGCATGGATCTGCTGGTCTTTAATCCACAGCGCAAAGCCCGTCAGCGCACCATAAGCAGATCCTTGTGCCGGATTCATGGTGGCAAGATGAGCATTGATCCAAAGCGATTCAGTCATATCCATAACCCCGAGTAATTGTATATACATTTACGCATTATGACGTTGATGTCAAGCAGGGGAAAGCCGCAATGCCCTGTTTTAAGCCCCGTCAGGGCTCAAACGAAGGCCGCTGGTGCGGCTGCCCATAAAATTGTGGCAGCGAGGGCTGAGGTTTATGATGGCTGCTATTTTCTGAAGCCGGATTAAATAAAATGCAGCAAAATAAACTGATTGTATTTTGTGGGGATTCAACCACCGAGCAGGGGCAGCAAAGCAATGTGGGTGGTTTATATGCCCGCTTAATGAATCAGCATGCCATTGCCGGAGGCCGGCTGGATTGTCTTGCCGGCGTGGTCAATTATGGGATGAGTGGTTATCAGCTCTCTGATTTTGCCAATACGGCGGCTGATGATCGGTTTACCGGCGCAGCAGCAGGCTATTCAGACTGGGATTTTTGTGGCAATAAAAAGCAGGGAATATGGGGTGGTGTTTCTGCTGCCGATGCCATTAAGATCAAAGGCGATATTTATATTATTTGCTTTGGGATCAATGATTTAATTCTGACTGAGCTGGGCCTTAAGACACAAAAAGAATGCGAAGAATATATAGTCCGCAATATGAGTATTGCGCTTAAAAAAATAAAATCGGCCTTGCCGGCGGCGCGGATTATTTTGCGGATTCCCTGCGCCATGCTGCCTGCGCCTTATTTGCAGACCAGTTTTCCCTGGCAGGCTGTTTATCCTGATTTTGGCCGCGATCTGGCCATGGATACGGCACTGGTGGCTAAATGGAATCAGGCATTAAGCCGCGCTTATTATTTATTATCCGAGCAGGATCCGGCGCTGGAATTACTGGATATGGTGCAAATCATGGCGGCGCATTTCGGCCCGGCTGAAATCTCGGCCGACGACAGCCCGTGCATGAAGGATCTGGTTCACCCCAACGCCCGTGGCTATGAAGTGCTTGCCGATGCGGTGGCAGATTTATTAAGCCAGCCGTAAAGCGCTGCGGTGTTGAGGGGCTTATTTTTTTACCCGGGTTTGCGAGCGTAATTTATAGCTGCTGCCAGGGTGCAGCAGGCGGCTGAAGCTGATTAAGTGTTTATGTGACCAGGTCCGGCGCAGCACGCGCAGGCAAGGCTCGCTGGCCAGGATACCCAGCAGCGCCTGTTCGGCAGGACCTGGCAGCACAGCTTCCACGGTATGCTCGATATCGCTGAGCGGGCAGCTGCGCATCAGATAGGCATTGGGGGTTTCAAGGCTGAAATCCTGCTTTAAATAATCCGGGGCAAAGGCCGGGTTTACAAAGCGGTCTTCAATCTGAATAGCCAGCTCATTTTCATAATGCACAATTAAAGAATGAAACAGGGTGCTGCCCGCTGCCATATCCAGCGAGAGCGCCACATCTTCTGCGGCAGGTTCTGCAGCAAGCAAGATCACGGAAGCGCGATAGCGATGGCCGCGCCCGGCAATTTCTTCGGCAATATTATTGACATCCATGAGCGGCGATTCGGCTTTGCGCTCGGCTACATAGGTGCCGTCGCCGGCAAAGCGGATTAAAATCCCGTCGCTGGCTAAATCCCGCACGGCTTTATTTACCGTCATTCTGGATACGCCAAACTGCAAGACCAGCTCGGCTTCGGTAGGGATTCTGGCCCCTGGTAAAAAGCGGTGCTCGCGAATTCCGTCCAGAATAAACTGGCGAATGCGTAAGTGGATGGGTTTATTCATGCAGGCATTATAGCAGCGGGGGGAAAGGCGGCTATACGGGGAATCAGGCGCATGAAGAATGGGTCATGCGCCTGGTACGGGCTTATTTTTTCAGCAAATCGCGGATTTCGCGCAGCAGGGCGATATCGTCCGGGGTGGCGGCAGGGGCAGCGGGTGCCACGGCTTCTTCTCGTTTGAGGTTATTCAGGGTTTTAATGACCAGAAAGACCGAGAAAGTCACAATCACAAAGCTGATCAGCACATTTAAAAATACGCCGTAATTCAGAGTGACTGCACCGGCTTTTTGCGCCGCATCTAATGTGGCATAGGGCGCTGCCGTTTTGCCTTCGGCTAATAAGAAATATAAATTAGTAAAGTCTACTTTACCCATCAGAATAGCAATGGGCGGCA
>JBOFGM010000646.1:0-2443 GCA_051649105.1 Iodobacter sp.
AATTGGGTGAAAATATCAGCAACTGGCCTGCGCCTTTTGATATTTTCTGGACCTGCCATGCTTCGGCTGAGCGTGAGCAATTATTAAAAGCGGGCCTGTTTGATGAATCATTTAACAGCTGGGGCGGTGAGGATGTGGATCTGGGTGTGCGTTTGCATCTGAATAACAACCAGTTTTCTATGGAGCGCGATGCCGTTTCATTTCACTGGCCGCATAAAAAAGAAGTGGATAATCAAAAAGATCAGTCTGAAATTGCTGCATTACGGATTCATAAAAAATATCAGCTCTGGACGACCAGTTTTTATGGCAAAGATTTAAATGATGAAAAATACTCTTTAAATAAAGTCATTAAAATTTACCGTGATCACGATATTAAGAAAACCAAGCGGGCTTTAATTCTTGAAGCCGAGGGGGCATAAAATGCCTTGCCAATATCAAAATATTTATCCCGTTCCGCCTGAGCTGGCGGGCAGTGCGGCCAAAGATATTCTGCAGGTTTTGCGTGCCTATGAGGTTGGGGTGGGAGCCGGAACTATTTTTTCAGGCGCGCCGCGGCTGGCTTATACCCGGGTGATTGATGCTGAATTGCTGGAGAGTGGACTGATTGAACAAGAGATGAATCAGGATGATTTTGCCGGCAGTATTTCGATTGGCAGCCAATGCTATATTGAATCGGGTCATTTGCCGGCTTTTCATAATTCACCGGTTAAACTGACCACGGTACAGATCAATAACGGCGATGCCGGACGGATTAAAATTGGTAACCGGGTGGTATTGCAGGGCGTTGCTATTCTGGCTTATCAAAGTGTTGAGATTGGCGATGATGTGCTGTTCGGGCCGATGGTCACCATTATGGACAGCAGCGGTCATCCCTTGCTGGGGCGTGGTCAGAGTGGTGAAGCGGCCCGGATTCGCTCGGCACCGGTGCGAATTGAAAACGGGGCATGGATTGGTATGGGGGCCACCATTCTGAAAGGCGTCAGAATTGGCGAGGGCGCTGTGATTGGTGCTCATGCCGTGGTCAGTGAGAATATTCCGCCGTATTGTGTGGCGGTAGGTAATCCGGCAAGAGTGGTAAAGCATCTGGAGCATGGCGAGTTTAATGCCAATGCCGAACTCAAAGAGATGCTTGCGGTGTACTGACCCGCTGGCGGCAGGTTGTTTTTACCATTGCCGTGGCTTTGCCAGCGCTGGTTTGTTATCTTAATCAGACGGCTGCGTGCTGATGCATTCCCCAGCCCCGCTTTGCCGGGGCTGTTTGCTGTGCGCTGCCGGGATATTTGCATACTCTGAATAAATAACAGAGCATTTACGGGTTAAATGATTTTATTCATTAAGGCTTAGTTATGATTTATTTTTTTACCGGTGCCGGTATGGCCGCGGATTCAGGTTTGCCCACTTTCAGAGACAGTGGCGGTCTTTGGGAAAATTACGATATTAATGAGGTATGTAATTTCCGTAATTTTATTAAAAATAAAAATACTCGCGATCTGACTTTTAAGTTTTATAACGAGCGTAAATTACAATATGCAGCGGCAAAGCCGCATGCCGGATATCGTGCCATTGCAAAATTGCAGCAGAGCCAGCCGGTTAAAGTGATTACCACCAATATTGATTTATTGCATGAAGCCGCCGGTACCAGCGATGTATTACATTTGCATGGCCGCGTGGATCAGATGTCCTGTACCCAGTGTTATCACTATTGGGATATCGCAGAACAGCAATTTTCTCCGGTGGGGTGTGCGGCTTGCGGCAGCGAAATGGTAAAGCCGGGCATTGTTTTTTTTGGTGAATTGGCCCCGGAATATGAGGCATTACACTGGCTGATCGGCAGTTTAAATAACAGCGATACCTTTGTGATTGTCGGCACCAGCCTGCAAGTGGTGGATCCGATTGCAATGATTAAATATGCCGGTAAATATCCGCAAATTGTCTTTATTGATAAAAAAATTCCGGCGGCTGCCCGGCGGGATAATGTGATCTGTATTGAAAACACGGCAGAAGCCGGTGTATTGCAGTGGATTGATTCAATCAGCCAGTCATAAGCCGGCTGATAGCATGGATGATTTGCGGTAAATCATATGGATGGTGTATTGAACAGGAAGATTCAATATATCGATATGCAATATAAATCAGACCGGTATTTTATTGCTATGGCATAGTGTGCTTCTTTGCCATTAGTTATTTATTCTATGCGATTTTATGCTTTGGCCCTGCTTGCCAGTTATGCCCTGGCCGATGAAAATGTTATATCTGATCTCTCCCCCGGCCAGCCGGTGCAAAAAGTAGAGCGGATTGAAGTCAAAGGCCGCAGCGAGCAGGCAGAACGGCATGAATCCACCGCCGCAAAAACGGTGATTACCGGTGCCGATATTATTCGTTATGGGGACAGCAGCCTTGCGGATGTAATGAAGCGCTTGCCGGGCATCAGTATCCGGGGTGT
>JBOFGM010000647.1:0-3353 GCA_051649105.1 Iodobacter sp.
AGCTGGCCACTACATTAATATGCACATAGGATGCAATCAGCCCCCCGACCACCGTGACCCCTAAAATCGTGGCGGATTTAGCCAGAATCGCCGAGCTTTCTTTAATCTTATCGATCGCGCTGACCCCCAGCGAATAACCCATATGCGTCCAGACCACACGCATCAGAAATACGCCCAGATAAATCAGAAAGAACAGAATCGGCCCCAGCACATTGCCCTGGCTGGCAAAGGATGCGCAAACCCCGGCGGCAATAGGCAGTAAAGTAAACCAGAAAATGGCATCGCCAATCCCTGCGACAGGCCCGAATAAGGCCACCCGTAAGCCTTTGATCACCGCGCGATCTTCTTTTTTCTCTTCCAGAGAAATAAGCAGACCCATTAAAAACCCAGCCAGATTGGGGTTGGTATTGATAAATTCTAAGTGATCCTTGGTGGCCGCTTTCAGTTGTTCAGGTTCATTGCGGTAAATTCGTTTCAGTAGCGGCAGCATGGCGGTGGTAAAACCCACGGACTGCATCCGCTCGTAATTGAAACCCCCTTGCAATAAAGAGGAGCGGAAAGCGAGCTTAGTAATATCGCTTTTGCTGATCAGCGCTTCATCGGTGCTGTTCATGGTTGTTTGATCAGATGCCATCGCTGTAATCCTCCTTGGACGGTGCGGCAGCTACCGGGGCCGCATCGTTGTTGAAATAAGCCAGCAGAGCAAAGCCCGTTCCCATAATGGCAACTGGCAATAAGTTTTGAACCGGGATGTAACAAACAAAGAGAAAACCAGCCAGCAAATAAGGAACAAACTGACCCTTGAGCATCACACGCAGCAATAAACCAAAGCCCACCGCAGGCAAAATACCCCCTGCCACTTCAAAGCCATGGCTGAGCCAGGCCGGCATGGCTTTAACCAGGGCCTGCATAGCGTCTTGCGCCAGATAGGTACACAGGAAGACAACCACGGCATAGGTGGTGGCCACAATAAGGGTCATTAAAACGGGCATCCAGCTCAGGCTTTCGGTGTCGTTCTCCTGGGCGTAGCGATCGATCCGCGCCATAAAGACCGAGAAGGCCGAGTAGTAAAACAGAATGATGTATTGCATTAATAAGCTGAAGGGCAGGCCCAGACCAATTGCGGTTTTTGGGTCCACCCCGGCGGTATGCGCAATCACCGTGGTCATTACCCCCGCCAGAATAGGATTAGGCGGCTGCACCCCTCCGACCGGCGTCAGGCCGGCAAAGGCCAGCTCGGTCAGGCCACCCGCAATCAGGCCGGTCTGCAAATCACCCAGAATCAGGCCGGTAACGGTACAAACAATAATCGGGCGGAACAGAAATAAGGATTCCAGCCAGTAATCGATACCAAAGATAAAGGCCGCGCCAGCCAGTAACAGGCCTTGCAGCAAGGTAATGTCATGCATGATGATTTCCTTCAGGGATGTCGGCTTTTAAATCGCTGGGGGTATCCTGAATAAACACATTAATGCCCTGGGCTTTGAGTTTTTGCAGGATGCTTAAATCGGTGTCATCCACATACACTTTCTTGGATAAAGGGTGTTTTCCTTCTGAAAAATGCATATTGCCCACAGTCAGATCGTGAATTGGCACCCCGCCATCCACCAGACGCATCACCGTTTCCGGGGTGCGGCAAACCAGAAAAATCTTTTGTGTGGGCGAAGCCTTGTGGATCACGGCAATGGTTTTTTCTATGGTAAAAAACCGGATCCCCACGCCCACCTGATCGGCTGTCATGGCCATCAGCTTTTGCTGTAATTCATCGCCTGCCGCATTGTCATCCACCACAACCAGCAGGTTGGCACCGATGGCACTCGTCCACGTCACACCCACCTGGCCGTGCACCAGCCGGTTATCAATTCTGGCCAGTAAAATTTGAGGTGATGTCATCAGAAACTCCTAAGGTGGCTCCTTGGTAAGGAGAGGTGAGTCTTAGTGTAAAGAAGAGCTTTCTGCTGATGGCTACATTTGATTACGGATTTTTCGCAGCTTTGTAATGAATCGGGGCAAATGTATCCGTCTTGAAATAAACCGGATTTATATTGCAAAGCCGTCTTTTTTTGATACCTTGCCGCGGGCCCGGACATGCTAATTTGGGGTTTCTGATGGTGCTCAGGAGTTCTTATGCAAGTTCAAATTCATCCGGATTCAGCCGCGCTGGCAGAAGCCGCTGCCGTATTAATTGCCCGTTGTGTTAACAACAAACCCATCGCCGTGTTGTGTCTGGCAGGTGGAGACACCCCGCGGCAGACCTATGCGCGGCTGGTTGAAATGCAGCGGCAGGGCGAAGTGGATTTTTCGCAGGTGACCTTTGTCGGGCTGGATGAGTGGGTTGGATTACCCGCCGATTATCCTGGCAGCTGCCGTGCCTTTATGCAGGAAACCCTGTTTACCCCGCTGGGTGTTTCACCCGGGCAGATCGTTTTTTATGATGCCATGGCGGCCGATCTGCAGCAGGAATGCCGGCGGATTGATGATTTCCTGGCAAAAAACGGGCCGCTGGATCTGGTTTTGCTGGGAATGGGAATGAACGGGCATCTGGGCATGAATGAGCCCGGGTGCCTGGCGGATAGCGGCAGCCTTGTGACAGAGCTGGACCCGGTGACGATCCGTGTCGGGCAGAAGTATTTTATGGGTGAGCAGCCCGCGCTGAAGCAGGGTATTACTTTGGGAATGGGCCAGATGATGCAGGCCCGAAGTGCCATTTTAATGGTCAGCGGGGAGAAAAAAGCCCAAACGGTTTGCAAAACCGTTGAGGGCGAAATCACCAACCAGCTGCCGGCCAGCCTGCTGCGGCAGCATCACGACTCCATATTGCTGCTGGATAGTGATGCCGCCTCTTTATTAAAGAAACCATAAAGATCGCGGTGGATTCCCCTGAAAGGAGGCGGGCATGCCCGCTCACCTGCCAGCGGGGCAGGTTAACGCTGGCGCAGATCTTTTACCAGGCGGCCGGCGTCAAGGATTTCTTGCTCGTGGCCAGGTTCCACCCAGGGTTCGGCCAGCGCTTCATCCAGCCATTCTTGCATGGCCGGCAGGGCCAGCAAGTGTCTGGCATAGCCGGCAGCCGCTTCAGGCAGGCTCAGATGGTAGCCCCGCACACGGATGGCCACAGGGGCAAAGAAGGCATCGACGGCCGTAAAGGTGTCGCCTGCCAGAAACGGCCCGCCAAAACGGCTTAAACCTTCCTGCCACAATGCGGCCAGCCGGTCCAGATCGCGCTGCAAGGCGGCATCGGTCTCTGCCATCTCAATCAATAAGCCGCAATGCATACCACATTGCTGGCGCAGTGCAAAAAAGCCCGAATGCATCTCCGCCGCGGCACAACGAGCCCAGGCGCGCGCATCTTC
>JBOFGM010000648.1:0-10468 GCA_051649105.1 Iodobacter sp.
GAATTTATTTGAGCGCTACTTAACCGTCTGGGTGTTTATCTGCATCATCACCGGCATTGCGCTGGGCCAGTTTTTTCCAGCGGCATTTCAGGCCATTGGCAATCTGGAAATCGCCAAAGTCAATCTGCCGGTGGGGCTGCTGATCTGGATTATGATTATTCCGATGCTGATCAAGGTGGATTTCTCTGCCCTTAATGAAGTCAGACATCATTTGCGCGGTATTGGCGTTACTTTATTTATTAACTGGCTGGTTAAACCGTTTTCCATGGCGTTTTTAGGCTGGTTGTTTATCCGCCACCTGTTCGCCCCGCTATTACCTGCCGAACAGCTGGACAGCTATATTGCCGGTTTAATTTTACTGGCCGCCGCCCCCTGCACCGCTATGGTCTTTGTCTGGAGCAAGCTGACCAACGGTGACCCGCTGTTTACCCTGTCCCAGGTGGCCTTAAATGACAGCATTATGGTGGTGGCTTTTGCGCCGCTGGTGGCCTTTTTGCTGGGGATTTCAGCCATTACCGTGCCATGGAACACGCTGATTACCTCGGTTGTGCTGTATATCGTGATCCCCGTGCTGATCGCCCAGCTGCTGCGCCGCCATTTACTCAGTAAAGGGCAGGCTTTCTTTGACGCCTGCATGGCCAAAATTGGCCCATGGTCAATCACCGCCCTGCTGGCCACTCTGGTGCTGCTGTTTGCCTTTCAGGGCAAGGCGATATTGCAACAGCCTTTAATTATTGCGCTGCTGGCGGTGCCGATTTTAATTCAGGTGCTGTTTAATTCTGCGCTGGCCTATTGGCTGAACCGGGCGGTGGGCGAAAAACATAATATCGCCTGCCCGTCGGCATTGATTGGGGCATCGAATTTCTTTGAGCTGGCCGTTGCTGCCGCCATCAGCCTGTTTGGATTTCATTCCGGTGCCGCACTGGCCACCGTGGTAGGAGTGCTGATTGAAGTACCGGTGATGCTGCTGGTGGTGAAAGTAGTAAACCAAAGTAAGGGCTGGTATGAAAAAAATCAGCCATCACTTTGATATGATTTAAATTCGCCCATGGCCCGGTTAGACAGCAGATTAATCAACCACCGGGTAATCCTGCAGAATAAGCTGCAACTGGCCATTGGCTTTTAATGTTTTTACCGCCTGCTCCAGCCTTTGCCGTGTTTCTTCAGACGCATGTTTGCCCAGCCATAAATAAATAGCCTGCTGGTGCATCACAGCAGGTAAAAAACGGACCTGATCCTGCAGCCCGTTTTCTTTAATCATATGGTTTGCAATACGCCCGCTCATATAAAAAAAACGCACCCGTTTATTGATTAATTTTCTTAAATTAGCCGCATTATCACCGGAGCTGTCATCCACACGAATACCATGCTTATTTAATAAAGAAATATAAGCAGATCCGCTGGATGTGGCCACCAGCTCATTTAAAGCTGCTAATTCAGCAAAATTATTGACCCGTACCGGGTCATTTTTACGGGCAATTAAGCGCTCTTTCACCACATACAGCGGCGTACTGATCCGCCATGCAATTTGATGACGGGCAGGGGAATCCAATAATGCGCAAGCCACATCCAGTTGCGCTTTTTCTATCTCATATTCAATTCTGCTGACCGGCACCGACTGACGGGTCAATTCAAAATGAAGCAGCGGATCAAGCTTTTCTATGGCAAATAAGATATCCGGGCATAAACCCGATATACCATGCCGGCTGATAATAAATTTAGGAGGGGTTACTTCCTGAGCCGCAACACGCAATGTTTCCCGTGCCAGTGCCGGCATAGCAAGGCATAGCCATAACGCCAGCAGCTTTAAATAAAACATCGCTCTTCCTTACTCTGCCACCACATGGCTGAGACCATGTGATAACTCAATCTAAATGGCATTCAAGGCTTATGCCAGATAAATCATAGCCACGATCATGTTTAAAAATTTGCTGCGTCGTCGGTTGCAATGCCGCAATTAATGCGGCCAGCGCGGCATCGGCCCCGGCCTCACCGCACATAAAAATATCAATCGCGGCATAGCCATGCTCGGGCCAGGTATGCACAGAAAGATGGGATTCCATCAGCAGCAGCACACCAGTCACCCCCTGCTGCGGCCCAAAATGATGAAAATGCCCGGCCAGCACGGTGGCATCCCCGGCCTTGGCGGCCTGGCGCAGAATCTGTTCGATCTGCAGCGGGTCGGCGAGAAGATCCGGAGCAATCCCGGTTAAATCAGCCAGTAAATGACGCCCGACCATTATTTATGCCCGCCACCGCCGCCGCCCCAGTTACTGCCGCTGCTGCTGCCACTGCTCCAGCCACGGGCAGAGCTGCCAGAGCCTGAAGAACCACTGCCACCGGAAAATAAATTAATCAGCGTGCAAACGCCCACAATCACCAGGCAATAGGTCTTATAAAAGCTTGGCTTCATAATAAGTCTGCCCGCAAAACACAAAATAAAATCAAATAACCCCCTTGCAATCCCAGTATTTTAATCCGCAATTTTAGCCGGAATCCAAATCAGCACCAGTGCCAGAATAAACATCCACAGGCCATCAAAGCCATTAAAAATCAGCAATGGCAAATTAATAATGGTGAATAACGCGGTAAAGATATAAGCCAGGCTTTGCAGTGAATCACCGTCTTTACTGACCATGATCGGCTTATTAAACCATTGCCCCACCAGTGCCCCGTTCACCCGGCTGGCCAAAGACCAGGTCACCTCGGCCGGCGCGCGCTCTTTACTTAAACGCAGGCCATTTTGCTCATATTCGGTCAGCGCAGTTTTATCGCCAACATGCACCCGCCAGTTAAAAGCACCGGCAGCATAACTGACATGGGCGGTGTAATCATAAAGCTTACGGTATTTAGCCCGTTTATAAATGGCTTGCTGGCTGTTATGCATTTCCGGCCACTGATTAAGCACCGCAATCTGATCCCAGCCCTGGGCGCTTTCCACCAGCCATTTAAACCCCAGCCGGGGATGATAGAGCAGATATTCTGTCCATTCGGAATCGACTTCACCGTCTTCGCTGCAGCGCATTAAACCAATCAGCTGCCATTTTTCTTTCTCAATCGTGGCAATATCGCCCAGCTGCAGGGTGCTGTGAAACGCCTCCAGCTGGCGCGCTTTACCCAGCGTCACGGCCTTGTCCCCAGTGCAATCCACCTCGGTATGGCAGGCCGGACAAACCAGCTGCATCGCCATTCCGGCAATATATTTCAGCGGGCTGGCGCAGCTGGGGCAATCGAGCACCATGTTTTTACCGGCCAGCCGCCCGGCGCTGGCGATAATCTGGTCATCATCCCTCAGCAGCTGACAACTTAATGCTTCTAAGGTGACGGCCTCGCCGGCAAACAACTCCGGCTGGCCATTGGAATAATCCAGCGTAATAAAACGCTCGCCGGCGCGGGCATCGGCCACCTTGGCCACATAGCCCTTGCCCACTTTAAAGGGCAGCTCTCCCTCGCCCGACAGACACTGCGCGGTGCGCACATCCGAAAAAATATAGCTGCGCTGCTGATATAAATAAGCCATTTCCGGCTGTACCGCAGCAAAATCCGGTGCGTCCGTGGCCGAGCCCAAAGAGCGGGTCAGCATATACTGGCCCGAGGTATCCCCCAGCCAGCCGGTACTGCCATCATCAAACAGCAGATACCATTCGTTCCAGAATCCTGCGTCATAGCGCAGCTGAATCCGCCCGGCCACGGTGAACGGAGTTTTTTCCCAGATTCCGCTGCTGCCGATTTGCAGGCGGGAATAGTCCTCCAGCGCGCCGGCCATTTTGCCAATATCTTTAACTTGCTCCGCGTCCCGCAGCAGGGTGCTCTGGCAATACTCGCAGACGGCCAGCACAGAGGCAGCAGAACGAAATGAGACGGGCGCGCCACAACCGGGGCAGGCTGCTGTATACATAAAGAGACCAGGTGAGAGGGTAAACAGCCGGCTGAAACCGCCGGATCAAAGCGGCTGGGTTAATCCGCTGATGAATCAACGGATGGATCTTCCGCCATCCATCCAGAGCACAGCTGCGCAAAACCGGGGCGAAACCAGCGCCCCGGGCCTGTTAACCCACTAATTTTTTAATCACATCGGCCTTGGCCGCATCAAAATCAGCCTGAGAAATCAGCCCCTGATCCAGCAGGCCTTTTAAAGAGGCTAATTTAGCTTGCGGGCTGTCGGCTGCCGGTGCAGCGGGTGCCGCTGCAGCAGCTGGCGCAGGCGCAACCGGATTCAGCGTTGAGCGCATCGAATCGGCCATGATCTGCCCTACCCCAACGCCTGCCGCCAGCCCGGCACCGATTCCGGCCAGACCGCCTTCATTCTGGGCCGCCAGCGGAATGCTTTGCGCCACCTGATACTGGGTAAACTTGGCCATATCCCCCATCATGCCCATAGAAATCCGCGTATCAATGGCTTTTTGCAGCTCTTCGGGCAGGGAAATATTCTCAACCGCAAAGTTATCCAGCTCCAGACCATATTGCTGAAAGACCGGGATCAGCGCCTCTTTAATCTTTTCGCCCATTAAGCCCTGATTGGCCGCCATATCCAGAAACGGCAAGCCGGATCCGCCAATGGCGCTGCTCATATTGGAGATCACCAGATTGCGCAGCTGCAGCTCCACCTCATCGCGGGTATAGATTTCCCGTGTGCCGCTGATTTGTTTAAAAAACAAAGCAGGATCGGCCAGCTTATAAGAATAAACACCAAAGGCGCGCAAACGCACCATGCCAAAATCATTATCGCGGATGGTAATCGGCTGCGGCGTGCCCCATTTACGGCCCAGCTGGGTACGGGCACTAAAGAAATACACATCGGATTTAAACGGCGACGCAAACAACTTGTCCCAGTTTTTTAAATTGGTCAGCAGCGGCAGGGTTTGCGTGGTCAGCGTATAAAGGCCGGGCTTAAACTGATCGGCGATTTGCCCCTCATTGACAAACAAAGCCAGCTGCGATTCACGCACTGTCAGGCTGGCCCCATTTTGAATTTCAAAATCCTGCATCGGAAAGCGCCAGGCCAGCACACCATCCTGATCTTCGTTCCACTGCAAAACATCTATAAACTGCTTTTTAATAAATGAACCGAGACCCATAATGTGCTCCTTGGATAAATATCCGGTAATTCACAGCAGGGCAGAATCTGCCCTGAAACAAATCATCGCCAGGCTATGAAAGACAACCCGCGTTAATCAGGCCAACGGCTAATGATAATGAGCCCATTAATGAGCCCATAGCGATATTATTCTCAATTAAATCCTGATTCATATTAGGTAATAATCTGGATAAAAAGAGATGCGCGATAATCTGTACTGCCATCGCACAAAAAGCCCAGAAAATAAATAATTCAAAACTGGCGTTATGCATCACGCTGGCGGCCAGAGTTAAAGAAAAGCCCAGCAGAGCGCCACCCAAAGACAGCGCCGCAGCCAGACAGCCCTGACGAATCAGCACCAGCTCGTCATACGGGGTGACCTTGGTATAAATCAGCACAAACAACGCCAGCAGCCCAAAACCGCTCAGCGTATAGATCAGATAATGAATCAGCGGGGTTAGCATTGGATCTTCCTTCGGAGAGGATTAATAATCATCGCCACCCATGGCGGCATGATGTTCTGATAAAACGCGGGCTGCCGGGGTTAAAAACGGCGGCAAGAGTGCCACCTAAGCTCCTTCTTACCGCTGTTTGAAGTGTAATATCCGTATTTGTCATTTTAGCGAAAGGTCTGCATATTCTAAATGAATTCAATCCCTGACAATACTTTGCAGCAACGTATTTTAATTATATCGGTGTTTATTGTGGCCTCCTGCGGGCTGGCCTATGAGCTGATTGCGGGCGCGCTGGCCAGCTATTTGCTGGGCGACTCTATTCTGCAGTTTTCCTCGATTATCGGCTGCTATCTGTTTGCCATGGGGGTGGGTTCACACCTGTCCAAATATGTAAAAGAAGAAGATACGCTGACCTGTTTTATTGATGTCGAGCTCCTGGTCGGGCTGATCGGCGGTCTGTCTGCCACCGTGCTGTTTCTGGTTTTTGCCTGGATGGGCGCGCCGTTTCGCACCGTGCTGTATGTTTTAGTCTTTTTGGTCGGCGTACTGGTAGGCATGGAAATCCCCCTGGTGATGCGAGTGCTGAACCGCCAGCAAACCGACTTTGCCGAAATTGTCAGCCGGGTGCTGACCTTTGATTATCTGGGCGCGCTGGCGGTGTCTTTATTATTTCCGCTGGTGCTCGCCCCCAAGCTGGGCATGGCCAGAACCGGCCTGTTATTTGGTTTACTGAATGCCGCCGTGGCGCTGTGGGCCACCCATACGTTTAAGCAGGATATCCCGTCGCCGCGCAGCAAACAGGCCCGGGCCGCCATTGTGCTGGTGCTGCTTCTGGCCTGTTTTGCCGGTGCCGACCGGCTGACCCAATGGTCGGAGCGCGGATTATTTGGCGATGAAATTATTTATGCCGAAACCTCGCCCTACCAGCGGCTGGTAGTCACCCAGTGGAAAGACGATCTGCGCCTGCATCTGAATGGCAATCTGCAGTTTTCCAGCCGGGATGAACACCGTTATCACGAAGCGCTGGTGCATCCGGCGCTGGAAAAACTACCCTGGGCCAGACGGGTGCTGATTCTGGGCGGTGGCGACGGGCTGGCGGCACGCGAAGTCTTAAAACATAAGCAGATTGAACACATCACGCTGGTCGATCTGGACCCGGCCATGACGAATCTTTTCCGCCATTCGGCCCCCCTGGTTAAACAAAACCAGGGTGCCTTAAATAACCCGAAGGTGCAGGTGATCAATGCCGATGCCGGCCAGTGGCTGGAGCAAAACAGCGATCAGTTTGATGCCATCATTGCCGACTTTCCCGATCCGTCCAATTTTGGTCTGGGTAAGCTTTATTCGGTGCCCATCTACCGGCTGATGGCGCGGCACTTAAGCGAAAACGGACTGCTGGTGGTGCAATCCACCTCGCCTTATTTTGCCCCGCGCTCTTACTGGTGTATTGATGCCACGCTTAAAGAAGCGGGTTTTCATACCTATCCCTACCATGCCTATGTGCCTTCTTTTGGCGAATGGGGCTTTATTCTGGCGGATAAAACCGGCCGCTACAGCCCGCCCACCCATTATCAGGAGCCGATGCGTTTTCTGGATAATGAGGTGACAAGGCTAATGTTCACCTTTCCTGCTGACATGAAACCGTGGAAAGTAGAGCCCAACCGTTTAAATAATCAATCGCTGGTGCATTATTTTGAGCAAGACTGGCGGCAGGTGATGCGATAAATCGCAGCCCTCAGAACTACTGCTTATCCCCATTTACAGCACTGGCGGATTAACGAAAGATACGCCCCACAATAATTCATGGAGAACTCAATGTTTCAGCCCGAAATCTACCGCCAACGCCGCGCCACACTCACCGCCCGCTTGCCGGACAGCCTGATTTTGCTGATGGGTAATGTCGATTCACCGATGAATTATCAGGACAATATTTTCCCCTTTGTACAAGACAGCAGTTTTCGCTATTACTTTGGCCTGAATGAGCCGGGTCTGGCCGGGCTGATTGATACTGCCAATAATGAAATCACCCTGTTTGGCAATGATCCGGATATCGACGATATCGTCTGGACCGGCCCGCAGCCCTCTTTGCAAGAACGTGCCGCCAAGGCCGGCGTCAGCCAGAGCCAGCCCTATACCGCCTTACAGGCCACACTGGCCGCAGCGCAAAAAGCCGGCATCACGGTTCAATATTTGCCGCCTTACCGTGGTGAAACCATTCTGGAACTCGCCAGCCTGCTGAGCTGTAACACCGGCGAAATCAAAGCCGGGGTTTCTGCCGGATTAGTGAAAGCGGTGATTGCCCAGCGCGAAATCAAAGGCGAAGAAGAAATTGCCGAAATGGAAAAAGTGCTGGCCGTAACCCGTGATATTCAACACGCCGCCATGCGCGCCTCTCATCCGACGGTGCTGGAGCATCAGGTGGTTGGCCTGATGGAAGGCATTGTGCGCAGCCATGATCTGCAACTGGCCTACCCAAGCATTTTCTCCAGAAATGGCGAAGTGCTGCATAACCATCATCATCACCAAAAGCTGCAAAAAGGCGATCTGGTCTTAAACGACAGCGGCACCAGCTCGGCAGGCGGCTATGCCAGCGATATCACCCGTACCATTCCGGTGGGCGGCAAATTCAGCCTGCGTCAGCGCGAGCTGTATAACACCGTGCTGGCCATGCAAACCGAAGCCATCGCCATCCTGAAAGCGGGTGTGCCTTATCTGACCGCGCATAAGCTGGCCGCCAAAGTGATGGTGGAGCATATGAGCCGGCTGGGCTTTTTTAAGGGGGATGCCGAAACCATCGTTGAATCCGGCGCCTATGCCATTGCCTTCCCGCACGGGCTGGGCCATCAGATTGGCCTGGATGTGCATGATATGGAAAACATGGGCGAAAACCTGGTGGGCTACGGCGAAGGCATCGAGCGCAGCAGCCTGTTTGGTCTGGGCTATCTGCGCCTTGGTAAACCGCTGCTGGCCGGCATGGTAATCACCGTTGAGCCTGGCGTTTACTTTATTCCTGCCCTGATCGACGCCTGGAAGGCAGAAGGCCGCCACAGTGATCTGATTAACTATGCCAAGTTTGAAGAATATAAAGATTTTGGCGGCATCCGCATTGAAGACAATGTGCTGATTACCGCCACGGGCAGCCGTATTCTGGGGCCTCATATCGCCAGAAGCTGTGACGAAGTTGAAGCCATTATGCTAGGCGCTTAATACGGGCCACCGGCATACTGCTTGCAATGAAGTTAAGGCGATGATTCCTGGCGCTTAAAGCATCACAAAGCCAGCGGTGGCCACAGAGCCACCGCTGGCTGACACGATCGCCCTGCCCTCCCTGCCAACCACCTCTTTTAGCACTAAAGTCTTTGCATCTGAATAAAAAATTTGGGTTAAATCCTGACCAACGGCTAATATCAAACTCTATTCAACAAAAATGCAGACAGCATGAAGCTGATCACCTCGTATACCAGCCCATTTGGTCGAAAGGTTAGAATCGTACTGGCCGAAAAACGCATCGAATACCAACTGGCAGAAGACAATTCGACCGACAGCGATGTTGCAGCGCTGAATCCTCTGGGTAAAGTGCCTGTTTTGCTGCTGGACGACGGCCGGACGCTGTATGACTCACGGGTGATTGTGGATTTTCTGGACCATAGCTCACCGGTGGGCAAGCTGATTCCCGCAGACCACCGGCAGGCCATTAATATCAAACGCCGTGAAGCGCTGGCCGATGGCATTAATGATGCCGCCGAACTGATCCGGCAAGAGCATCTTCGCCCTGCCGCATTACAATCTGCAGAATGGATCAGCCACCAGCAGGCAAAAATCGACCGCGCCCTCACGCATATCGATTCGGACTTAAATGATAAAAAATGGTGGGGCAGCGATCTGTTTTCACTGGCCGATGTGTCGCTGGGCTGCGCCCTGGCTTATCTGGAATTCCGCCTGCCGCAGCTTAACTGGCCTGCCCGTTATCCAAGGCTGCTGAAGTTCTATAGCAAACTGGAAGAGCGCCCTTCCTTTATTGAAACCACTCCGCCTCAAATCTAACGGGCTCCCGGCTAAATTCTTACATCAAAAATAATCGCAGTAAGAATCAACGCCGGTCAAATCAAATAAAACAATAAGTAATCATCAGCTATATTTAAGCCTTGCTTTGACAGTGCCGCATTTTTATCTGGTAAAGCATTCTGTGGAAATCAGGAAAAGGCTATAAAAGATGAATACCAAAATCTTGATCGTTGATGATGAAACTGCATTCCGGCAAATAATTAAAGATGGTCTGGACGGGCTGGCAGAGTTCGCCGAGGCAAAAAACGGCGAAGAAGCGCTTAGTCTGGTGACCTCATTTCAGCCTGATATCCTGTTGCTGGATATTAATTTACCAGATATCAATGGCTATTCTGTCTGCATGGTGCTGCGGGAAAAACTGCCCGATCTGCGGGTGGTCTTTATTTCCGGCTCTAATAGTGAAGAAACCCGGCAAAATGCCTATGCCGCCGGTGGGGATGATTTTCTGCCCAAACCCTTTCGCCTGATTGAATTACGCCGCAAAATTGAGCTGCTGCAAAAAATCATTGCAGACTCCGTACGTCTGAAAGATTCGCTTCAAACTGCCACCGATACCGCGATGACCGCCATTTCTAATTCCGGGGAAATGGGATCCGTAATCAGCTTTATCAAACGGGCAATGAGCTGCCAGGATATTGAATCCTTATTAAAGGTAATAATTTCTACATTTTCACAAAGTTTCGATTTAAAAGTATCGGCACAGATCCGTACAGAAAATGAGCAAAAAACATTAAACAGCGAAGGCCGATCCAGCCCTTTGGAAGCAGAAATATTATTTAATCTGGCGCAGGACAGCACCCGGATATTTGAATATGGCCGGCGTCTGATTATTAATTATCCCAGTATTACCCTGCAAATTAAAAACCTGCCG
>JBOFGM010000649.1:0-3662 GCA_051649105.1 Iodobacter sp.
GATGTTTATAGAACAGCATCCAGAGCAAGGACCAGACAAGGCCAAGCCCACCGACGATCAGAAAGCCCCATTGCCATGAGCCATGCAGAATCGCCCAGACCACCAGAGGCGGTGCCAGCAGTGCCCCGATCGAAGAGCCCACATTAAACCAGCCGATCGCCACGGAGCGCTCTTTGGCCGGAAACCATTCGGTGGTGGCTTTTACCCCGGCAGGAATCCCGGCAGCTTCCGTCATACCCAGCATGCCGCGGAAGAAGGCCAGCCCCTGCCAGCTGGTGGACAGCGCCGCCGCAGCGCAGGAAACCGACCAGGCAACAGCAAAAACAGCGAATCCCACTTTGGTGCCGATCGTATCCAGAATGTAGCCCGCAATAGGCTGCATAGCGGCATAACAAAGCTGCCATGCCACCACAATGTAAGCATATTGCTGGGTGGAAATATTTAAATCGTGCATCAGCGTGGGCGCTGCAACCGATAAAGTATTACGGGCCAGGTAGTTAATCACCAAACCAGCCGTAACCAGACTGACCATCCACCAGCGCATACCTTTTAGCTTTTTCATAAATGCCTCGTTTAATACCAGGGTGTATATAAAGGGACTTGCTATCCATTTCGATCAATCACTGGGTGTGGCCAGGATTCATGTGTTGGCTAACGGTTTTACGATGAGGATTTAATTTGAGTCAGTGTCGCTCTTATTCCCTGGTGAGAAATGGCATCCAGTGCCTGTGTCAGTGCGGTGTTTAAACCGGGCACGGTATTCAGGTCGCTGCCCCATAGCGGAGCATAAGCCAGCCATTCTTGCGCTAACTCCTGCAAAGTCCATGCCTTGCTATCCACCTTTTGCCATGCGCCGGCAAACCATTCCAGTTTGTCGGCATCATCGGCCAGCGTAATCAGATCGCCGCGGTAAAGAATCATTGTGGAGGCAAGCGCCAGCACCAATCGCACCGGAATAATGCCTGTGGCCGCCTCGTGGGTCAGCAGTTGCGGCATAACCCGCGCTGCAAATTTGCTCCAGCTGTTCAGTGCAATGGCGGCCAGCCGGTGATGGATGCTGGGGTTTTGAAAGCGGCGCAGCACATCGGCGGCAAAGGCATCGAGCTCTTTGCGTGGCAGAGGCAGGGCCGGGATGATTTCTTTATGCAGAGTGTCGAGCAGATACGGGCCCACATCCGGGTCGTTCACCGCTTCGAGCACGTTTTCCAGCCCGGCGAGCAGGGCCACGGGAACCATGGTGGTGTGGCCGCCGTTCAGCACACCCACTTTGCGTTGTTTATAAGGAGTGATATCGCGGACCAGCCGGATATTTAATCCGGAACCCGCCAGTTTCAGCTCTTCTGCCAGCCAGTCAGGCCCTTCAATAACCAGCAGATGAAAATATTCGGCGCTCACCATAAAGGCATCGCGGTAACCCAGCCCGTTTTCAATGGCCGCAGCTTCTTCTCTTGGGTAGCCGGTGACAATACGGTCTACCAGGGTCGAGCAGAAGGTGCAAGATTGGTTTAACCAGCGGATAAATGCGGTATCGAGCTTCCAGAGTGTGGCAAAGTGCAGAACGGCCGCCTGCAACAGATCGCCGTTGTGATCCAGTAATTCGCAAGGCAGCAGCACCACACCTTTATCGTGCGCCCCCTTGAAGTGCAGAAAACGCTCGTGCAGCAGACGGGTCAGTTTGGCCGGGAAGCTGACTGGCGGCGTGTCGTCATAAGCGTCCTGATCGTTGGTGGTGATGCCGGCTTCGGTGGTGTTGGAGACGATAAACCGCAGATCCGGTAAATGGGCCAGCGCCAGGTAATCGGCATAGCTGGCGGACGGATCAATTTCCCGCTCCACACAGCTGATGATACGGTGCTCATTCACCGCCTGACCGGCTTCATTCAAGCCGCGGATCAGGGTGGTATACAGCCCGCCTTGGGTATCGAGCAGCGGAAATCCATTGTGAGCGATGGGCCGCACGATCACGATGCCTGCATTCAGATCGCAGCGCTCGTTCAGAATGTCGATCTGCCAGTCGATAAATGCGCGCAGAAAATTCCCTTCCCCAAACTGGATCACTTTGATCGGGTAAGGGAATGGTGTGCTTCTTTGTAAGCTTTGCATGTCCTTGCTTCCTGTTAATAGCTTGTTTTTATAGTGAAATATCACGCTTCCAGAACTGGAAGTCGTATTGCTGCAAGTTGTCGGCTTTGGCACGGTATTGACCACCTGCCGTGGCAATCACCAAATCCAACAACTCATTTGCGACATCCGGCAAGGGTTTGCCATCAATCACAGGCCCGCAGTCAAAATCGATCAGATCATCCAGCCGGCGTGCCATGGATGAGTTGGTGGCGATTTTTAATACGGGAACAATCGGGTTGCCTGTGGGCGTGCCAAGGCCGGTGGAAAACAACACCACATTGGCGCCGGACGCGACAATCGCCGTCACGGCTTCCACATCGTTGCCGGGCGAGCAGAGCAGCGACAGGCCTGGCAGAGGGGTTTGTTCGGTGTAATCCAGCACGGCAACAATGGGAGACGTGCCGCCTTTTTTTGCCGCACCGGCGGACTTCATGGCGTCGGTAATCAGCCCGTCCCGGATATTGCCAGGGCTGGGGTTATCCGAAAAATGGGTGCCAACGGCTTCGGCCTTGGCTTCAAAGGCGCGCATCAGTGATAGAAAGCGTCGTTTGTCATCATCATTGACACAGCGCTCAATCAGATTGGCTTCCACACCGCAGAGCTCAGGAAATTCCGCCAGAATGGACGAGCCGCCCAGCGCAACCACCATATCGGACACCTGACCCATGGCCGGATTGGCTGAAATACCAGAAAAGCCATCCGATCCGCCGCATTTCACGCCAATTTTCAGCTGCGACAGCGGTACCGGCTGACGCGTCGCCAGATTGGCTTGTTTAAGTCCTTCCAGCGTGTCGCGCAGCATCTGCTGCAACAGCACCTGGGTGCCGCCTTCTGCCTGCTGGTGCTCATAAATCAGGCAGGGTTTATCAAAATTGGGGTTTTGTCCGGCCAGCTCTTCTTTAAACATGCTGATCTGGGCATTCTGGCACCCCAGGCTCAGTACCGTGATACCGGCCACATTGGGATGATCGGCATAGGCGGCCAGCACCCGGCACAGGGTGCGGGCATCGGCGCGGGTTCCGCCGCAACCGCCGGCGTGGGTAATGGTGCGGATGCCATCCACATTAGGAAACGGGCGTTTACTTGCCACCGGGCTGGCCAGCTCTTCGTTTAACAGGGATAACGCAAAGGAGGCCAGATCATCGTTGCCATAACCCAGCGGGCCGGTCAGCGCGTCGCTCAGCTGGGCCACATTGCGGTTTTCACAGAACACCAGCGGAAAAATCAGCCAGTAATTGGCGGTGCCAATCCGCCCGTCAGCGCGAACCACGCCCGGAAAAGTCATGCCTTCCCAGCGATCCACGGCCGGCGGTGTCCACTGCCATGGGGCGGTGGCGGTGAGCTCCACATCGGCGGCATAGTGATGCAGGTTTTCAGTGGTCACCGCGTCGCCTCGGCGGATGGGCCGGGTGGCTTTGCCGACCGCCACGCCATAGTGCTTAAGAATGTCGCCCACGGCCTTTTTGCTGCGCGCTACCTTATGTTTGCGCGGTACCGGCGTTCCGATCAGGATTGCATCTTCATTCCAGTGAATGATT
>JBOFGM010000650.1:0-8132 GCA_051649105.1 Iodobacter sp.
AATATCAATCTTGGCGGACCAGGCAAAATTCAGCTGAATAATCTGGAAACTGAAGAGACCCGGGCCAATATCGGCGGGCCGGGCCGGATGATCATTCAGTCATTACAAACCAGTGATCTGGCCGTGGCGATGGGCGGCAGCGGTTACTTTAATGCCACCGGCAACTGCAACAGCGTTTCGGTTTCCACCGGCGGGTCGGCGCGGGTGGATACGGCAGCCCTTAAAGCTAAAACGGTCAGTGTCAGCATGGCGGGCTCCGGGGTGGTAAGAGTGGCGGCGCAAAACAAACTCAAAGCCAGCATCGCCGGCTCCGGCGATGTGCAATATTATGGCGATCCGCAAACTCAGCTTTCGGTGATGGGTTCGGGCTCATTAAAACGTGCCGGCGATTTTCCATTATAAAAAAAGGCCACCTCACGGTGGCCTTTGACCTGTCAGACTTTAAAACGCCCCAGTAACTGATCCTGGTTACTGACCTGATCCACCATAATGCCGCACTGCCGCACCTGACTGTCCGCCCCATCGGCCACTTCATGGCTGATATCGCGGATATTGGTGGTATTTTGGTTAATCACTTCGGTCGTGGCACTTTGCTCACCAGCGGCCGTGGCAATTTGCAGATTCATTCCGTTAATCCGGGTAATACCGGCACGAATCCGCTCCAGCATTTCATTGGCCGCCCCGGCCTCCAGCGCGGTGGTTGTGGCCGTATTACTGCTTTGTTGCATGCGCTCTTCTGCCTGTTTCACCCCGGTGCGCAGCTGATCAATCATTTCACGGATTTCACGGGTGGATTGCTGGGTCAGGGAGGCGAGCTTACGCACTTCATCGGCTACCACAGCAAAACCACGCCCGGCTTCCCCGGCGCGGGCCGCTTCAATAGCAGCATTTAAAGCCAGCAAATTAGTCTGATCCGCGATACTGGTAATCACCGATAAAATCGATTCAATATTCTGACTTAATTTAGCCAGCTCATTAATCGCCAGACTGGTATCGGTCATTTCCACCGCCAGACGATTAATGGCATCGGTGGAACGGGAAACCAGAATCACCCCGCTGGCCGTTTCATCATTGGCCAGCACCGCAGCCTTGGCAGCCGCCTGTGCATTACTGGCGACCTCTTCGGCTTTTTTCGACATATCCTGCATGGCCGTGGCCAGTTCATCCAACTCTTGCAGCTGAACCTGCAGACGCCCGGAGGCCTGATTAGCCGCATCGGAGGTAAAGACCGTACTTTCCCGGACCAGCACCGAGCTGCCTTTTACTTCACTGATCAGGGTTTGCAGTGTTTTTAAGAAGTAATTAAATTCTTCAGAAACATGGGTAATTTCATCATTGCCCACAATCGGTAAACGCCGGGTTAAATCGCCTTCACCCCGGTTTATTTCATGTAAAGATTCATTGAGCAGCGCCAGGGGCTGCAGCAGCTTATTCATTAATAAGCCCAGTACCAGCATGCTGATCACCACACCGATAATCGTGCCGATCGCAGAGCGCCAGCTGAGCGCATTGGTTTCTGCCATCAGAATTTCTTCATCCAGCACCACGCCGATATACCACTCCATTCCTTTTAAATTGCTGAGTGGAGTAAATGAAACCAGCAGTTTTTTACCATTACCTGCAACTACTTTTAATGTTTTATCTAATGGCGGGCTATTGCCGTCAAATAAAGTGCTGTAGCTCTTGCCATTAAATTCAGCCTTTGGGTGCGAAATAATATTGCCCGATTTACTTAATAAAAACGCATAGCCAGCATGATTAAAATCCAGTGTTTTGACCGCATCAGACACCGTTTTTAAACTTAAATCACCACCAAAAGCGCCTTTAAACTGGCCTTTATCCGTTAATTTTGCCACAGCAGAAATCAAAATCTCACCGCTGCCGGCATCGGCATAGGGCTCGGTTAATACCGCACGGGGGGCGGCCTTAGCCACCGGATACCATGGCCGTTTACGGGCATCCCAATTCGGCGGATTCCAGCTTGGGGTATTGGTGATCCGCTTGCCTTCGTTTTCTTCCTGCCCCCCAAAAATCAAAATAAACTGATCTTTTAAAGTAGCCTGATCAAAGGACTGCTGAATTTGTTCGGTGCTGTATTTACTGTCAATGGATTGCGCCGTTAAATCAATCAGCTGCAATTTACCATTGAGCCAGTTTTCAATTTGCCGGGCCAGCCCGTTACTGGATTCCGTAATACTGGCTTCCGCCTGGCTGCGCAGAGTGCCCCGGATCTGCTGAATCTGATTCACCGAAAGCAAACCAGCGGTCAGAAACAAGACAACGGCTGCTGCCAGCCCCACTTTATGACTGATCTTCATGACAGGGCGCTCCAAAAAGGTGAGCCGGGTAATCAAAGCCGGGATGAAAGCTTACCGGCATACCTTACACAAATAACGATATGCTAATTTACCGAAATCACCAACTAAATCAGACTAATACCGCAAATAAAATACAGACGGTAAGCTGGGTAACACAAAACCCTTACAACCAGAGGCAAAGCAATAAAAAGCGTGAACGGCAGAAACGGCACAATTTTTCAGCCAAAACCCGTTAAAATGGCCGGCTTTATTTGCCTTTGGACAAACGCCATGCCATATCTGGCCTTTATCACCGTGGTCTGGGCACTGTCATTTAATTTGATCGGGGTCTTTCTGGCCGGACAGGTCGACAGTGATTTTGCCGTGCTGACACGGGTGGCCATTGCCGGGCTGGTGTTTCTGCCCTTTACCCGTTGGGCAGGAATCAGCACATTGCGCAAACTGGGCACCATGACGGCCGGTGCACTGCAATTTGGCGTGACTTATCTTTGTCTTTACCGCTCATTCCAGTTTTTAACCGTGGCAGAAGTGCTGCTGTTTACCATTTTCACCCCCATTTACATCACCCTACTGGATGATCTGCTGCAGCGGCGCTTTAATCCGCGTGCATTATTGGCCGCCGGCCTTGCGGTACTGGGTTCTCTCGTGATCCGTTATCACCATATCGATGCTAATGCACTGAATGGGTTTTTATTATTACAGCTGGCTAACTTAACTTTTGCCGCAGGCCAGGTCGGCTATCGTTATTTAAATAAATATGAACCTGATTCACAGCCGCAATCGGCCAGCTTTGGCTATTTCTTTTTAGGGGCATTATTGATCGCCCTGCCGTCGTATTTAATTTTTGGTAATCCGGCTAAATTGCCGCAGCATTGGCCACAATTTGCCGCTCTGGGATTTTTAGGGCTGATCTCTTCGGCTCTGGGATTTTTCTGGTGGAATAAAGGCGCATGCAAAGTGGATGCGGGCACGCTGGGTGCCATGAATAATATGCATATCCCGATCGGGATTATGATTAATATCCTGTTCTGGCATCAAGAGCAGGATTTGGCCCGTTTATTAATAGGTGCACTGATTATGACTACCGCACTCTTGATCAATAAACCGGCCTGGCGCACAACCTGACTGATGAAAACGCTGCGGCCAGCCAGGAATAACAAAATCAATCAGCGCCTCCTTTGCTTTATTCTGCCGTGCTTTCCTGATCCGGGAACATGGCATCTGTAAAACCAAAATTTCTTAAATCGAGGATGCGTTGCGGATAAAGAATACCATTTAAATGGTCGCATTCATGCTGCACCACCCGGGCATGAAAGCCGCTGACGCTGCGATCAATCTCTTTGCCAAACGCATCAAAACCCTGATAGCGCAGCTGGGTATAACGCGGTACTTCGCCGCGTAAACCCGGCAAAGATAAACAACCTTCCCAGCCTTCTTCCATTTCATCGCTAAGCGGTGTTAAGCGCGGATTAATCAGTACCGTTAACGGCACCGCTTCGGCCTCCGGATAACGCTCACTAAAATCAAAACCAAAAATCACCACCTGAACACTTTCACCAATTTGGGGTGCCGCAATCCCCACGCCGCCCGTGGCCTGCATGGTGTCAAACATATCCGTAATTAAGTGGTGCAATTCCGGTGTATTAAAGGCTTCTACCGGCCTGGCCTGCTCCAGCAGCAGCGGAGCGCCCATTTTTAATACCGTGCGGATCGTCATTGTTTACCCCAGAAAAGCATCATAAAGAAGAGTTAAGCCGATTAACCCTGCCGGCCGAACCAGCGCCCATATTCTACCTTACTTAATAAGACAACCTTGCAAACGATAAGCAGGGCTCAGTCATTCGCAGGCAGGCAATGGCGGAGGAAGCGGTCTGTTGATCAATCCGGTGCACCGTGTTTTTGCGGCCTGATTGCCCCGTCTTAAGGTGCCAATTTAACCCTGCCACACGCCAGCCAGCATCATGGATTAATCAGAATATTCATCTTTATACATTACAAAAACCATCGTTAAGATCATAAAAATGATCGCTCATTAAAATATGGTGCCGGCCTTCTGCCAATACATAATTAAAGCCTGCCATTGGCTTTTTAAAAAAACAATTCAATATTTATCAAATAATCTGTTATTTTTGCCGGTCGTAATTTATTGCTTCAGATATATCAGTTTTTATGGCACAGCCGGCCTTGATGCACACCATTTAATCCATGAAAAATAAATAAGTTACGCAAAATACAGGGCCTGAATAAGCTTTATTGCCAGGATTAATCCCTGCTTTTTCTTACGCAACTTTTTTCGCCTGCACTGGCTGATCTTTAGAAAAAATTTCAATCAGCATGCTGTTATAGCATTAAAAATAACGATTATTGCCCGCATTGCCTTTTTCTTTTTATTTTTTAGTACAAAAAAACATCCGTTTTTAATATGAATCAAGCGTAAATATTCCAGTTCTTTGTAAATTTAATTACAATTGTGTTTTATATCAATAATGGCATTGATATCTTCTATAGCATGCCGTGAAAATTTAATTGCAAGGAGTAATGTATGGCGCCGGGAATGGAAGAACAAATTGCGGATGTCATGGTTTGGGTGGTTGTCGTCGCAGTGCCACTTGTTGCAATCTACCTGTTCTGGAAGGTTCACGTCCTGCCAGAAGTATTTGCTGAAAAAAACCATCATCCGCAGAAACAAGCAATTCAAGTGCTTTGCCTGTTATCGCTGGCCTTTGGTGGCTTACTTTGGCCTATTGCCTGGTTATGGGCATTTACCAAACCCGTTTCTTATAAAGCGGCCTACGGCACCGATAAACACGACGATTTTTTCCTGGCACCCGATGGAAGCCATGGCAGTAAGCCACTGGACCTGGCCATTGTGGATGATGAAATCATGCTGCTGCAGGAAAAATTGAATGGTTTAACCGCCAAGCGGGATTTAATTGTCAGTAAGAATCCTGGTGAAAAAGTAGTCGTTACAGAACTGCCGGCATTAAGTGAGGGTGAAAAAAATGCTTGAGATTATTATTGGTGGCTACTGCTTTCTGGTCTGGCTTATCTTTATCAAATTAAGATTATTGCCATGGAATATTAAAAGCCAGGTTGGCTCAGCGACGGGTGGTTTAGCGCTGGCGGCGTCCATTATTTTTACCATTAATGTGGTAACCCCCTCCTCTGGTGATGTGCGGGTGATTAACTATGTGTCCGAAATTGTGCCGCGGGTACAGGGAACCGTTATTCGCGTGGCAGTGGAAGGCAATGAGATGGTTAAAAAAGGGGATGTTTTACTGGAAATTGACAACACCCCATACCGGCTGAAAGTGAAAGAATTGCAAGCCAAACTGGCCGATGCCACTTCTTCTGCCAAAACATTGTGGCAAGACCTCGATAGCGCAAAAAGCAATGCCATTGCCGCACAGGCCGGGCTGGATCTGGTTAAAAAACGTCTGGCTGAAGCCACTGAACTGGCGCATGCCGGTGCAGGGAATCAGTACGATGTAGAGCACTTTGCTACCGAAGTTAAAAAAGCGGAATCGGCCGTCAGCGCTGCTAAAAGCGCTCAGGCCAAGGTGCAGACCCGGCTGGAAAGTGTGGTCGGCCCCGATATTGCCAGCGTGGCGCAAATCAAGGCGCAACTGGAAGCGGCTCAGTATGATCTGGATTCAACCATTATCCGCGCGCCATCCGATGGCTTTGCAGTAAACGTTGCGGTGCGTCCGGGCAATTATCTGGTTTCAATGCCATTTAAACCGGCTCTGAGTTTTGTTGAACATGAGCAACGCATTCTGGCCTTCTTTGATCAGAATGAACTGCGCTATGTAAAACCGGGCGATAAGGCAGAGATTGCCTTTAAGACATTACCTGGCGAGCTGGTTTACGCCAAAGTGGATTCGATTGTCTGGGCCAATGGTCAGGGCCAGATTGTGCAATCCGGGATTGTGCCTAATGCCCCGATGGAGCTGGCCAGAGCACCTTTACCGCAAAAATATGCGGTTAAGCTGACTCCGGTAAACAGAGATGGCAAGGATATGGCGTTTATTCCTATGGGTGCCCGTGGTGGCGGCGCAATCTATACCGAAAAAATGGCACCGTTACATTTGCTGCGCATGGTTATGATCCGTGCCCAATCGATTATGAATTACCTCGTGCTGAAACTGCACTAAGGAGGGTGAATGTTTAAATTGCATCGTTCACTCGTGATCTTGATTCTGGCCGGCATCGTGCAAGGCTGCGCGGTATCCACTCCTCCGCAGCAGCAGGATCTGGCGGCAGAAGCGCTGGGCAAAACGGCGCTTCCTGCCCATTGGGGCCACGCGCAACCTGCCAGCCAGTTTGATGCCGGGTTTCTGGGGTTTACGCCAGACCCGCAACTCAAACTCCTTATCGCCGAGGCCGTGGAATATAACGCCGATTTACGCATTACGGCGGCAAGGCTTGAGCAATCCCGCGCAGTACTGAAAGCCGCTGGCGGGCCACTCTTGCCAACGATTGCTCTGGGCGGGCAAAGCGGTAATTCAGCGATCCCCACCTCAACCATGAGCACCACCGGGGCGGGTATCGTTGCCAACTGGGAAGTTGATCTGTGGGGCAGAATGCGCAGCGAGCAAAGCGCCGCGGCAGCACGCGCAAATGCTTCGGCCCTGGATGCGTTATACAGCCAGCAGGCCATTTCAGCGGCCGTTGTGCAAACCTGGATTGGCATCACCGAAGCCACACAACTGGTAGCGGTGTCGCGTTCGATGTATGAATTATCCGGCCAGCAGCAGGCCCTGATGGAAGTAGGCCGTAAAGTGGGCCGTAATTCCGCTCAGGATCTGACGCAAAGTGCAGCTGCCGTTGAAGTCTATAAAGGACAGTTATTAAGCAACGAGCAGCGGCTGAAACAGATTCAACGCAGCATGGAAATGCTGCTGGGCCGCTATCCTGCAACCGCCCTGCTGGCAGCAAAGCAGTTGCCGGATGTATCCCGGGACTTGCCAACGGGCATTCCGTCAGAATTGCTGACCCGCCGCCCGGATATTCTGGCTTCTGAACAACGCTTCCAGGCCGCGTTTCAGGATAAAGAAGCCGCAAAGCGGGCCCGCCTGCCCTCGTTGAAATTATCCGGCGGGGTTGCCTATATCGAAGATTCGGTGATACAGCTTCGCTCGGGTCTGGATAACCCGCTCTGGGCGCTGACCGGCCAGCTGATGGCTCCGATTTTTACCGGCGGGCAGCTTGAAGCGCAGGTAGAAGCCAAAACCGCTAAGCAGAAAGAAGCCGTTGCCCAGTACGCCAAAGTGGCTCTGACGGCGCTGAATGAAGTTGAAAACGGGCTTTCTAACGAGCTTTCACTCGTGCAACGCCAGCAAGCGCTGCAAACGCAATCGGATTTGACGGCCAAAATGGTTGGCTATGCCAAAGTTTCACGCAAAGTAGGCAAAGGCGATCAGTACCAACTGCTGCAGCAACAGCTGAATTTGCTGTCGGTACAGGCCAATCAGATCAATCTGCAAAGTGCGCGGCTCAGCAACCGGGTGGCGCTGCATCAGGCACTGGGTGGTATTTTTTAATACCGTGATATAAAACCCGGTATTGAATTCGACCGCTCAAACAAGGGTTGTTTGATTAAAAAAAGGGCTGCAGGTTGCAGCCCTTTTTTTACGGGCATCGCGTTTGGGGTGGTGCTCTGCAATTGATATTGCGCCCCAGCTGTTAATCGCCTCCCGGCAGGATTTGGCCAGAATGGGCCACCAGGACTGTGTAATAGTACGCTGCCATAACTGAATATTGTCTTTATAATTAGCGCATTACCTATCTGTCCCTGGCTTCAGACCATGATTT
>JBOFGM010000651.1:0-6036 GCA_051649105.1 Iodobacter sp.
ATCTGATAGCGATAAGCCTGATTGATGCCTTCCGTGCCCGCCACCATCTGCGGTAAAAGCTGCTCACCCCATGCTGCGCCATCGCCGAGCTGCAGTGAAATCAGGCGCTGCTCTTGATTAAATGCAGCGGCAAAGCTGCTCAGTAATTGCGACATGGGCATGGGGAAAATCATTAGCAGTCCAGGAAGTGCGGGTTAAAAGCTAAAACAATGGCCGGGATTAGTTGTCGATCTCTAAATGCACAGCGTGTTCTGCATCTTCCGTATTGAAACGGCGGCTGATTTTCTTTTTGGAAATACCTTGTTTAACCAGGAATTTCTCTACGCTGATCGCCCGGGCCTGAGCTGCTTTCTTCGCATTTCCTACATCTTTCTTATAGCAATAACCACGAACCGTGATCAATTTGGCATCTTTTAATTTTGGCATGAGACTAATGAGTTGCGCTTCATGCTCTGGTGTCAGCTTGGCTGACATTTTGTCAAATTTGAGTTCGGAAGGATTGACAACGGCCTTGATAACCGAGGCTGCTGTTTCTGTGGTTGCTGTCGTTGTTGCCGGAGCATTCTTCCATGAGGTGGCAGGTGCTGCTGCCGGGGTGGCTGGATTTTCAGCGCATCCGGTCATACCTACAGACATCACGAGTAAAGCTGCACAAACAAATACTGAACGTTTCATTGTCAAATCCCTTTTTTTTAAAACAACTGATCTGCCTTGCAGCAGATCAGTTTGCTACCTATCGCTCATCACCCGAATTGGTGATATTTAAAGCATTTAAGCGATTGTTTTATTTGCAGTTAAATCCCAGCCTGAGCTGACATTACCGCCACCAGCGCCATCAGTACGTTTTTGCTGAGTGTAAGTCCACTTGATTTTGCCGTAGCTAAAGCTTACGGTTTCGCTAGGGAAACCTTCATCTTGAGCTGAACCTTTAGGCTCTGCTTTAGAAATCAAAACTTGTTCCATTTTGATTTCCATGTACTTCACTTTATCGCCACCGGAACGGCACAGTTCGATAGTCACATCTTTGATGTGCTTACCAGTGCAGCAAGCTTCGTAGATCTTTGGGCTTGCTTTGTCCAGGAAGTGGGTGATTACATATTGAGCGTGGTTTACACGTTCAGCAGTAGCACCACCGGCAGAGCTGGCAGTTGCTTGAGCTGGCTGCTCAATTTTGTGAGAGAACGATTGAATTTCAATCCAGTCTTTATGCTTGTCATCTGTAGACTCGCCTGGAATACCATCAATTTTCAAGAATGCATCAAAAGCCATATTTTAAACTCCAAAAAAGTTAATAAATTACTACTGCGCTTCACTGCATCAACGGGTTGGCTTAGGTAATTCGGCCACCAGACGCAAGGAAATGGTTAGCTCATCGAGCTGAAAGTGAGGACGTAAAAAAGCTGCGGCGCGATAGACACCTGGCTTGCCAGGGACTTCAACCACATCGACCCGCGCTTCACGTAATGGGTATTTTGCCTTTGCTTCCTGACTTGCAGAGTCATCCAGCAGCACGTACTGAGCCAGCCAGGTATTCAGAAAATCTTGTACATTCTGACGGGAAGCAAAACTGCCGATCTTGTCGCGCATAATGGATTTCATGTAATGCGCAATCCGCGAGACCGAGAAAATATAAGGCAGCTGAGTCGACAAACGCGCATTGGCATTGGCCGAATCGGTGTTATAGGTTTTAGCTTTTTGCGATGACTGGCCACTGAAGAACGCCGCGTAATCGGTGTTTTTGCAATGCACCAGCGAGATAAAGCCCAGATCAGACAGCAGCTTTTCGGTGCGGTCGGTCACGGCAACTTCGGTCGGGCATTTCAGGGCCACTTCGCCATCGTCGGTTTTAAAGGTATGCGCTGGTAAACCTTCCACCAGACCGCCCCCTTCCACACCGCGAATCGCAGCCAGCCAGCCATATTCAGCAAAAGCGGCGGTCAGACGCGCTGCATAGGCATAAGACGCGTTAGTCCACAGATATTTGCTGTGGTCGGTGCCATCAACATTTTCTTCAAAATTAAAATCTTCCACCGGCACGGTTTCGCTGCCATATGGCAGACGGCCCAGCACATGCGGCAACACCATGCCGACATAACGTGAATCTTCAGATTCACGGAAAGATTTCCATTTGGTGTATTCAACGGTATCAAAGATTTTGGCCAGATCGCGTGGCTTACCAATATCGGTAAAACTTTCCAGACCAAATAAACCAGCACCGGCCGAAGTAATCAGTGGCGCATGCGATGCAGCGGCCACATGGGATAATTCTTCCAGCAGATAAAAGTCTTCCGGATGACGGCCAAACTCAAAATCGCCAACCAGACCGGCATATGGCGCGCCACCAAAGGTGCCGTATTCTTCTTCATAAATCTTTTTAAATAAGGCGCTTTGGTCAAACTCAGCGGACGCCTTAAAGTCTTTCAGCAAATCTTTCTTTGAAGCATTCAGCACCTTAATTTTAAGCATGGTGCTGGTTTCAGATTCGGCAGTCAGATACTTCAGACCGCGCCATGACGATTCCAGCTTCTGGAAATCGGCATGGTGCATGATTTCATTTAACTGCTCTGAAATCATGGCGTCGATTTCAGCGATCCGCACATCCATGCTGGCACTCAGATCACGGGATACGGTCACGGTACCGGCCAGCACCTGATCGGCCAGCTCGCTGATCAGATCACGGGTACGGACTTTTTCCTGATCATTGGTTGCGATATGGCTGGTTTCAATAATGGCATCCAGCAAGCTGCTGCCTTCAGGAGCGGTTGCAGCCGTTGCCGCCGCGTTTGCATTTTGTAGATCAGTCATATTGGATTAATCCTCTGCAGAGGCTGGGCGAGCCTGGCTGATTTGACGGAGTTTTTCGGTATCACGCACCACTTCATCCAGCAACTCTTCCAGCTTGTCGTTGCCGACGACTTTATTGCGTAAGTCAGCCAGCCGGCGGCGTGCATCCAGCAGTTTTTTAAGCGGCTCAACCTGATTCACCACATTTTGTGGTTCAAAATCAGCCAGCGAGCCAAACTCCAGCGCAACAGACATTTGGGTGCCGTCGTCTATTAATTTGTTATCCACTTTCATGGCAAGGCTCGGTGCCATGCCCTTCAGTACATCGTCAAAATTATCGCGGTCAATTTGAATAAACTTACGTTCTTTCAATTTGGCTTGCGGTGTATTACCTGTGTAATCGCCGACTACACCCAGTACAAATGGCAGTTCTTTGTTTTCAATTGCGTCACCAATTTCAACGTCATAAGTAATCTGAACGCGCGGGGGACGAACGCGCGATAGTTTTTTCTGTGTGCTTTCCTTGCCCATGACTCTTCCTAAATAAGATAAGTTGCAGAATTAAAAAATAGATTTAACTGATGCCATTAGTAATTTTAACGACAATTTCACGCAACTTTATTACTGATAAAGTTGGATCACTTAATTGCCGTCCTAAAATATACGAAGCTTCAGCATAAGATTGATGACTGCGCCAGGGAGATTGCAAGTCACAGACATTAACCAGCTGAAGAGCATCAGCGGCCTGTCCCCATTGCATTATCAGCTGGCGTTCAGTAAATGAATTCAACGCCAAAGCCAGATAACGCACCCCTTCTTGCTCAATAAAGGCAAAGTGAATCTGATTTGCCCCCTGAGCATTAATGGCTGCACGGCACAGAGACAACCATACCGCAGCACCCAAAATTTCTTCGCCGGCACCAGAGGGCAGCGGCAATAAAAAGACTTGCGAAGCCATGCTGCCACCATAGCGGCGGGCCAGCTGCAGATAAAAAGCAAAAGCCAGTAAGGTGGATTCCAGATCCCCGCGCCCGCTCTGCCTTAAGGCCTGCTCCAGCTGAGCTGCCGGCGTATTGGCCATATGCCGCTCCAGCAATTGCGCGGCCAGCCCCAGATCGGCGATAGCACGGCTGCTGAATGACATCTGCTCTTCCATATACTGACGACAGGCAATCATCTCCACCGAGTTATCTGCCGCGCTTTTCAGCTGATCTTTCAAACCTGAAAAGAACAACTCATTGGCCAGCAAAAATTCGGCTTCATTCCCTAAGATGGCGTCGCTGGGGATACACAGCCCGGCCACCAGCGGGTAATAACGCAGCGCTTCATCATGGCTGGGCAGGGTGACGCCCAAAAAGGAGCCACGCAAATCCCGGCTGTGAAATAAAAACTCGCTGGATGGCGCTTTCATATAGCCATCCTGCCAGCCGGGCTGCTGAGCCAGGGCTTTGAGCCCATCGGCCAGCGACTGGTCAAAATCTAAAGCAACGGGATGCGTTGCATTGATCCGGATAAAATCGGCACGCCGCGGCAATTTGCCAAAAATGGCGAATTGCAGCTGCATGTCCTGGATCCGTTTAAAATTATTCAGCATGGCATACCTTACATTGTCACGCGTTCTGGCAATGACAGCTTGCGCAAGCCAGAAAGTTGTAGAGGGTTGACTCCGCTGACTGCACGGAAATTAAAGCGGACCACTTCTGCATCACCGGCGTCCCCTTTACGGATTTTCCAGCTCAGCGTGGCCGAGTCAGCATCATGTTGCTCAACCTGAGCCTGGGATAACAAACGCATCCAGCCCATGCGGCCCTGTTGATTACTGATCACAGCACTGGCGCCATTAAATGCTACAACCTGAATTTTGGCTCCCTGGGTATTCCCATTGCCCGGCCAGTTAAAGGCCTGCCATGGCTGAGGGCCATTGCGATAACGCAGCTCCTGCCCGTCCAGCTCAAAAGCGATTTCGGACAGACCGGCGGTAGGTATAGGCTGCAGCTCAAACTTGGCACTGGCAGAATCGGCCAGCTGGCTGGTGGCCAGGCTGTTCAGCCGGCCCATGCCGGATAAAAAGGCCGGGTTAAAGCGAATTCCCAGATTCGCCCAGGTGCGCGGGGTTAAGCTGTCGCCCTTTTGGGTTACCAGGCCATTCAGATACTTTTCAGTAAATTTATCTAAAGTGCCTTCCTTGGGTTTTACAAACTTGGCGATATCGGCCATCGGCGCTTCATTGGCTGAATCGCTGAAAGGGTATTTGGCGGACAGCGTTTTCCACTGGCCATACACTTCTTTTTGCCAGGCCTGATTGAGATCCCGCTCTACCGGCCCTAATAACACGGCATAGGTCTGGATTAAGGGGCGCACCAGCATCGGCCGCACAATGTCACGGGTTTCAGGTGTCAGCGGAGTCAGGAGAGAGTTATCAACCTGCTGCAAGGTATCTGCCAGCTCAGAACCGCTGCCGTTCAGCGTTGCCTGCACCAGCGGACGGGCCTGAGCACCGGGCTCATCACTGCTGGCAATCTGATTCATTTTGCCTTTCAGTTTGCCCAACTGTTCCAGATAGCTGTTAATCGGGGCGCTGCCGGCAGAATCCGCCTGAACCAGACGCACTACCCCGGCAAATTGCTTGCCGACTTCGCCCAGTTCTGTGGCATTCGCTGCAGCAGGCTGGCTGCCGCCTTTAAGCAGTGCGGTGGTTTTTTCCAGCACCGATTGCTTGGCGTTTTCCAGCTTGCGGGATAATTCCGAAGGATTATCCCAGGCCGTTTCAAAGGCGGTTCTGGCCAGAATCAGCTTAACCGGCGAATTTTGCACATCAGCCAGCTGACCAATGGCATTACCGGCAAAGGGCAGATCATTGAAATCACGAATCACCACGCCCTGCAGGAATTTCTTCCATTCAGCGGCATACTCAAAGCGATATAAGGCTTCCAGATCGCTGCGGTTTTTCTCGATATTGCCATCTCGGCCCAGATTATCCTGAACCGATGAAGCCAGTACCCAGTCATCGCTCTTTACTTCGCCCTTGCTGGCTTCGTCGATGGCATTGCGGACAAACTTATCCCAGGCTTCGCGGGTAAAGGCACCTGCCACCATCTGGCTGCCGGCAATCACATCACCATTTTTATTATTCAAAATGCGCGGTACGGTCAGCGGGGCAAAACGGGTATTAGCACGCGCCTTAATTTCGTTATAAACCCGCTCTGTGGCGCTTAAACGTTTCAGCGAGGCACGGAGCACTTCACGGGCACC
>JBOFGM010000652.1:0-2068 GCA_051649105.1 Iodobacter sp.
CGCAGCGGCCCTTGGCTTTATGGATGCTGGGTCTTTGGCCTATAGGCAATGATATGCACGCGGCCTTTGCCTTTGAATTTGGTCATTTCAAATAAATCAATTTTCTCGATCAGCTCCGGTATTTTGGATACGCCATAGGTGCGCGGGTCAAAGTCGGGTTTAATTCTTTTTAATAAATTACCCACGCCGGCCACATTGGCCCAGTTATTGTCATGGCCTTTAAATTCTGAATGTCCGGATACCAATTCATCATCTTTAAATTGCTGCCAGCCTGATAACAAAATGTCGATGATATCCTGCGGTATTTCTTCCGGGGTAATTGCCGCCGATGCTTTTTTAATATGTTCAGAAGGCAGGGGAAGCGTTGAATCGCCCAGGTTTTCGGTAAAGATAAAGTTATCGCACGAGTTTCTGAATGGCACCGGGGTTTTTTTCTCGCCCACACCAAACACATAGATTTCAGATTCTCTTAAGCGCGATGCCAGTTTAGTAAAGTCGCTGTCGGATGAAATAATGACAAAGGCATCGTATTTGGCCGTAAACAGTAAATCCATGGCATCAATAATCAGCGCGGCATCGGTTGAATTTTTGCCCGTGGTATATGAAAACTGCTGCACCGGCTGAATAGCCAGCTCATTTAAAATGGATTTCCAGTTTTTAAGATGAGGGCTGGACCAGTCGCCATAAGCCCTTTTACTAATGACATGACCATGGGTGGATATTTCATTTAAAACAGTTTTAATTTTGGAATGCTGGGCATTATCAGCATCAATTAAGACGACAATTTTTTTATGATCCGTAAAATCTTTCATTGTGTCTCTCTCGGACTTTTTATTTTAAAAACAGTTGCATATCTATTGTAAATACAGGGCAAATTGGTGGGGCTGAAAAGGGCAGGCTTGCGTTTATTGAATTGGCATATTGCCGTCATGCTGGCCGTGACTATTTAAAGAGCGTGCTTGCTGATCAGACCGGGGATGATATTTAAGTAATTTGTCAGGCTTACAAAGGCGTAATCGCACTGTACTCCTCGTTTGAGGTGAGTGTCATGCGCTGGTAATATTTTTGGTCGTTTATTTTAGAAAAAGCCAGTCATGGCCTCTTAGTCCGGGCAGAAGAGCTTGCAAAAGGCAGAGGCAGATGCGGCTGCGCTTGCCCTCCGCAGCCAGTAGTGGCTGTCTGTGCGATAAACCCACGGGCTGATTGCTTCAACCCGGCTGTATTTTCAGTAATAAATTGGCGCTCTGGCGGGCAGGCGTTCAGTAAAAAAACCTTTATCATGTCGCACTGTTGATGACTTTAAAAGCGAAAAGCCGTGCTGATTGATTGGATTTTACTGACCCGGCTGGGGGACGCTACTTTAATGCTGCCGCTGGCGGCTCTTTTGTTGTCGGGTTTGCTGGTTCTGCAGGCCGGCTCGCTGGCCGCTCAGTGGGGATGGCGTTTTTTGCTGGCCGTTGTACTGACTCTGGTCAGCAAAATTGCCTTTTTTGGCTGGGGGATCGGCAGCGCGGCGCTGGATTTTACCGGCTTCAGTGGCCATGCCCTGCTGGCAACCGCTATTTTGCCCTTGCTGACGGGCTGGGCCTTTGCCGGAAAATACCGTTATCAAGGCTTGCTGCCAGGGCTGATTTTGGCCGTGCTGGTGGGTATTTCGCGCCTTAAACTGGGTGCGCACAGTGATAGCGAAGTGGTCAGTGGCTGGCTACTGGGGCTCTGGGTGATTCTGCCGCTGATTCAGCCCGGCTTTGCCGCTTATCCGCGCCTGAAGCAGCGGGGGCGGCTTATTCCCCTGGGCATTATGGTGCTGACGGCTGGCGTGCTTTATCTTCCGCCCTGGTCTTTGCCTTCATTTCAGTGGGAGCAGCAATTTGCTCAGTGGGTGGCAGGGCGTGACCAAGTGTATACACGGTTGCATTTTCAGCCGGGCCAGCCTTTACTGGATTAAACGGCCTTGTGAGAAATTGGGCTGATACAGGCGGCTTACGGGGCGAAATAAAAAAAGAGCAAATGCGGTGTGCATTTGCTCTTTTTGTTTGCCATGGGTGTTTATTTGGCAGCGTCTTGT
>JBOFGM010000653.1:0-2712 GCA_051649105.1 Iodobacter sp.
TCGGTGGATCCGGCCGGTGGTTTTTATCATTACTAAATGGATGACGGCACGGTTTATGACAAAGAAAACCGGCATCTGGTCTCATCCACCCGCTTTGTGTTTAACAACGCCATGGCCTGGCTGGAATTTGGCGAAGAAAAATACCGCCAGCGCGTGCAGCATGGCATCGATTTTATCCGCCAGGTGCATCTGAACCCGCAAACTGGCGGCTATGCCTGGGAAGTAAACAACGGCAAGGTGCTGGACGCCACCAATCACTGCTACGGGCTGGCTTTTGTGATGCTGGCCTATGCTTGCGCCTTAAAATGCGGCCTGAGCGAGGCCCGGCAATGGCTGGCAGAAACTTTTGACACCATGGAGCAGCATTTCTGGCTGCCTGAATATGGCGTCTATGCCAGCGAAGCCAATGGCGAATGGGTGCTGGATGATTACCGGGGCCAGAATGACAATATGCACGGCTGCGAAGCCATGCTGGCCGCCTTTGAGGCCACAGCAGAAGCGCGCTATCTGGAGCGGGCCCAACTGTTAGCCGACAATTTCACCCGGCGTCAGGCGGCGCTGACTGGCGGGCAGATCTGGGAGCATTTTCGTACCGACTGGACACCCAATCTGCAATATAACCGGGGCAATAAAACCAATATTTTCCGGCCATGGGGCATTCAGACCGGGCATCAGACCGAATGGGCCAAACTGCTGCTGATTCTGGATCGCCATGATCCGCAAGACTGGCATCTGACCCGCTCCCGGGAATTATTTGACGGGGCCATGGCGGCCGGCTGGGATGACGCTTCGGGCGGGCTGATTTATGGCTACGATCTGGAAGGCGAGCCCTACGACCAGGATAAATATTTCTGGGTACAGGCCGAATCGCTGGCCGCAGCGGCCTTACTGGGGGATGCCACCAAAGACGTTAAATACTGGCAGTGGTATGACAAAATCTGGACCTATTGCTGGGCCCATTTTGTGGACCATCAGCATGGTGCCTGGTTTCGCGTGCTGGATGCGCAAAACAAGAAGGCGGACCAGCATAAATCCCCCGCCGGCAAAACCGATTACCACACCATGGGTGCATGTTATGAGGCACTGAACGTGATCCGGTAAACCATGCAGCCGCTTCGTGTTTGACGAAGCGGCTTATATCCACTCCCCCTGCACCTAAACCAAAAACCCGGAAACAATATAAATCAGCAGCCCGACCACTCCGCCGACCAGCGTGCCGCTGACGCGGATATATTGCAGATCGGTACCGATATTTAATTCAATTCGCTCCACCATATATTGCTCATCCCAGGTTTTAACCTGATCGGCAATAAAAACACCAATTCTTTCCCGGTAGGTTTCAATTAAGGGCGGTGCAGCGCGTTCAATCTGGCTGTTAATCCAGTCCTGCATTTCGGTGTTTTCCTGCAGCTTTTTACCTAAATCACCAGCAAACTGAATCACTTTAGCCCGGATGGTTGAATCAACCCGGTGCAAATCACCATGCAGCCAGTTCAGTAATTCTTTCCATACCGATTCAATATATTCACCCAGGGCGGGGTGCGCTAATAATTCATTTTTCAGCGATTCACCCCTTTCTTTAAATTCCGGATCATTTTTTAATTTATCAATAAATTCGGCCACATAGCCATCAAATTGCTGGCGTAAATGATGCTGCGGATTCTCCTGCATGGCTCTTAATTCTTTCTGCACTGCCCCCAGCATTTTTTCGGCCAGATATTTACCGGCGACTTTATCGAGCACCATAAATTTAAGAAAAGAGATTTCTTCGGCTGCCATACTGGCCACCGCCTCATGCGTTTCTTCTTTAGCCAGAATCTTTTGCACTTCATATAAAACCTGGCTTAATACATGATGATGCCGGCCATTCTGGGTAAAAGAATCCAGTACATAACCACTGAAGCGGCTGATATCCACCCTTTGCAATTCGGCCACAATGGTGCTTTTTAAAAACACGGCTACGCGGTCATCATGCATGGAATGCAGGCTGTAGGTCAGCACGCGGATTAATAAATTAGCGGCCTGGCGTACGGTTTCTTTTTGATTGAGCCAGGCGGCCAATTTTAAGGCCGGATTAAGCTCACGTATTTTGCCAATAATCCGTTCAGGAGATAAAAAATTGCTTTGAATAAAACTGCCCAGACTATCGGCAATCCGTATTTTATTTCTGGGCACAATCGCCGTATGCGGAATGGGTAAACCCAAAGGGCGGCGAAATAAGGCCACCACCGCAAACCAGTCGGCCAGTGCCCCCACCATCGCTGCTTCAGAAAAAGCGGTGACATAAGCCAGCGCCGGGTAGCGGCTTTTATATAAGGTTGCCAGCACAAACAGCAGGGCAAAGAAAGACAACAGGGCCAGAGGAAATAACTTGGCGTGCTTTAATTTTTGGCGTTTAAGCGCGATATCTGCGCTTTCTATCGCCTGATAGAGATCATTGGACATGGCGGCCACGGGGGTAAGAGCGAGGGGGAAACCCAGGATTTGAAAGCATGGTGCATTATCCCTGTAATCAGTGCATAAGAAGTGTGACTTATCTGGCTTATACCCGGTATTTCCATGACAAAACTTAAAGCTTGTTCAATCAAAGCCGCAAGACGCGGCCATTGAACACGTTATACTTTGCCGCTGACAATCATTTATACGAAGACAGTTTATGCAAATTTGGGTTGATGCCGACGCCTGCCCCAAGGTGATTAAAGAAATACTATT
>JBOFGM010000654.1:0-2031 GCA_051649105.1 Iodobacter sp.
GGCCATGAATCTGAGCAAATTCACTGGCAGGCTGGGTGGGCTCGCCATTAACAATAAAATTGATTTCTCCCTGGCGGAATAAACTGGCTTTTTTGCTTCTGTGCCGGGCAATCTCGACAAAGCCTAAAGAATTAAATAAGGCGGTCAGATTACTGAGTGCTTCGGGGGTATTGGCTGTGTATTCAACAAACTCAAAACCATTGGTTTCAAGGGGGTTAATGCCTGGGTTTTCCAATTTCATCCTGCTCTCCAGTAGGTGCCCGGTCCCGTCCGCAGAATGAAGCTGCGGATCAGCCAGGCTAATTTAAACCGTGCTTAGCGGTCCATTTTGAAAAATCGTCTTCCAATGCATCAAAGCTTTCAATCACAAACAAGTCTTCCTGCATATGCCAGATGTCATATGCCGTTTCTGCCACACGATCAATATCAAACGCATGTTTTCGCGTCTGATCTGACAGACTGAACATCACCTCTTTGGGCGATGATGCAATCCCTGCACCAAAAATCCGCAGTTCACCGTTTTCGCGAATCAGGCCAAATTCAACGGTGTACCAATATAAGCGGGCCAGCCAGACCTTGGCCGGGTGATCCAGCTCAAAGGCACGCACACCCGCCTTGCCAAACTGTTCAAAGAAATTAGCAAAACGCGGATGAACCAACAAAGGCACATGGCCCAGAAGGTCATGAAACATATCCGGGGCCGGGGTATAGCCAATTTCTTCAGGCTTACGAATAAAGTCTGTGGAAGGGAAAATACGCAATGATAAAAGCTTAAAAAAGTCATCGTCTGGCACAATCCCCGCAACACGGGTCAGCTTCCAGCCAGAAACCGCTTCCACTTTGTCACTGATTTCCACTAAAGTAGGTATACGGTCAGCAGGAAAGCCGACTTGCTCAATGCCATTTAAAAAGGCCTGGCACAGCCGTCCGGGTAATACCGCTTTTTGATTTGCAATCAGGGTCGCCCAGGTTTGATGCTCGGTGGTGGAGTATTGCGGAACAGGATATGTATGCACATCCAATACGGACTCTGGTGCGGATAAACGCATGTCCTCACGAAGGGCTGCGGCATCATTGGTATACACAAGGCTTCTCCAGATTGGTATTTTTCACAGCAAGTGTTTTACACTAGCCACTTATTCTACAAAACATCACGAGCAATTTTGTTTCTAAGATGCTAATAAAATAAATATTATTGCAGTTTAAAATCAATAAAATGCAAAATAAGGGGAGATAAAACCATGGAACTAGATAGAACTGATATTAAAATCCTTAACGAACTTCAGTTACATGGCCGTTTAAGCAATGTGGAACTGGCAGAAATCATCGCTTTATCACCCTCACCATGTTTGCGCAGGCTCAAACAACTGGAAGATAGTGGTGTAATTCGCAAATATGTTGCACTGCTCGACCCTCTTTTGATTGGCCTTGGCCTGCAGGCTTTTATCCGTGTTTCTTTAGAAAAACGCGGGCACAGCCATCTGCAGGAATTTGCTGCGGCGATTCAGGATTGGCCGGAAGTGGTGAACTGCTATGCCATGACGGGTGAGATGGACTATCTGTTGCAAGTTTATTTTGAAGATATGACGCACTTTTCCAATTTTGTAATGGAACAGCTGCTGCAACATCCGGGCATTGCTGATATCAAATCCAGCTTTGTCTTAAAAGAATTTAAAAACACTACTCATCTGCCCTTAAGCCATCTGCATCCTTAAGCGTCAGCATCCGGCACCCCGGATTCCCCGGCAAACAGCAGAAAAAACCACGACTTTTATCTGCTGTTTGCACTGCCTTTCCCCGCAAAGCTTTTGCTTACATAAATTCGACATCCATTTGCCATATCCACCTTACATACTGTCTGTTTCCCGACAATAAACTGAGGCGATTCTTCCTTACTGCTTGCCAGCGCACAGGTATTTCAGCTATACCAGAGCACTTCATCATCCTACCAAAAAGATAAAGCCCGATGAGTTTACTTACACTCTGGCTGATCTCGGCCTTACTTTTGGCCGGTCTGGAAATGCTGACGGG
>JBOFGM010000655.1:0-8319 GCA_051649105.1 Iodobacter sp.
ATTGATTTTACCAACCTGCTCTTTGCTCAGGCCGGCGTCCCCTGTCAGTGCGCCCAGTAAATCACCCGGACGCAGCTTGTCTTTTTTGCCGCCCATAATGCACAGCGTTACCATTGGCGGGCGTAGCGGACCACCGGCAGCCGGCTCCAGCGTGGCCAGATCAAACCAGCGTACCGGGCCGCTTTGATATTCTTCGATCAGGGTCACCCATTTCTTTTCATTGGGCGCTGCCAGGCTTCAAGCCAGGCCCTTATCGTGGCCGCGGCCGGTGCGGCCAATGCGGTGAATATGCACTTCGGTGTCTTTAGACACATCCACATTAATCACGGCTCCCAGAGACTGGATATCCAGACCACGGGCTGCCACGTCGGTGGCCACCAGCACGGAGCAGCTTTGATTAGAAAACTGCACCAGAATTTCGTCGCGTTCGCGTTGTTCTAATTCCCCATACAGCGCCAGGGCGCTAAAACCCTGGGCCCGGAGCTCGGCTGCGAGTTCGCGGCAATGGATTTTGGTATTGCAGAAGGCCAGTGTCGAAACGGGCTTGTAGTGATTGAGTAACTGCGCCACGGCAGCGTTGCGTTCTTCGTGTTCCACGCTGTAGAAGCGTTGTTCGATCTGGCTGTCAGCATGTTGCGCCTCTACTTTGACTTCTGCGGGCAGTTTTAAAAACTTTGCGCTGTCTTTACGGATATTGTCTGGATAGGTGGCAGAAAACAGCAGGGTCTGGCGGCGCGTCGGGCAGGCGCTGACAATACCGGCGATTTCATCGTAAAAGCCCATATCCACCATCCGGTCGGCTTCATCGAGCACCAGGGTTTGCACGGTGGATAAATCAATGGAAGCGCGGCCCAGATGGTCACGCAGCCGGCCCGGTGTGCCGACAATAATATGGGCACCATGCTGCAAGGATGCAATTTGCGGGCCCATCGGCGCGCCGCCGCAAAGTGTCAGCACTTTAATATTGTCGGTAAAGCGGGCCAGACGGCGCAGCTCTTTAGCCACCTGATCGGCCAGCTCGCGAGTCGGGCAAATCACCAGACCCTGAATGGCAAAATAGCTGGGGTTCAGCTTATGCAGCATGCCAATCCCGAAGGCGGCGGTTTTACCGCTGCCGGTTTTCGCCTGGGCGATTAAATCGCGGCGCTCTAAGATCAGCGGCAGGCTGCGCGCCTGAATATCGGTCATTTCTACATAACCCAGGCTGTCCAGGTTTTGCAGCATGGCCGGGGAAAGGGGGAGATTGGCAAAAGATGTAATGTTCACGAATGGTCGCTCTGGTGACGTTTGTTTCGCAGTCGGGTCAGATTTGGCTGATCGTCTGCGCCTGTGGCGGGCTGTATCGGCGCCGGGCTGGCCTGATGCGTAATTGAAGCCGCTGAAAAAGCGGCGCGTCTTCCGTCTGACTTCAGGCCCAAAGGCGACGAAACGCGATCTGTGAAACAAAGGGCAGCAGAGTCTGATCCCGCTGGCCAAAAGGGGCAGTAGTCTAACAGTTGGCGGGTTTTTCAGCCAGTTACTACTACAGACGGTTTTTTGCTCTCTTCCATTTTAATCTTTAACCTTAGGCCAACCCGACAGAATACTTTCAAGTAAAATGAGGCCAGAGCGATGCTGATTACTGGCCAATACTGCCAGCTTAAGGAAAAAAATGAATCACAAAGCAAGGCGGCCTACTTTGCAGGATGTCGCAGATAAAGTAGGCGCTTCCAAAATGACGGTCAGCCGCTTTTTGCGCGAGCCGCATCAGGTGGCCGAAGCCACGGCCCGGCGGATTGCGGTGGCCATGGAAGAGCTGGGTTATATTCCCAGCCGGGTGCCGGATATGCTGGCCAATGCAAAAAGCCGTGCTATCGGCGTTTTGCTGCCCTCGATGTCGAATCAGGTGTTCTCCAGTGTGGTGCGCGGGATTGAATCCGTTACCGGGCCGGCCGGCTTACATGCTCTCTATGGCCATTATGGCTACACCATGACAAGAGAAGAGCAGCAAATTGAACAGCTGCTGTCTTTTCATGTCGACGGGTTGATTCTTTCTGAAACGCAGCATACCGACCGTACCTTCAGAATGCTGGAAGTGGCCGCTATTCCGGTGGTGGAAGTGATGGAGCTGCCCGAGCATCCGATTGATCTGGCGGTCGGTATGAACCATATGGCCGCGGCCAAAGAAATGGTCGGCTTAATGGTGGCCAAAGGCCGCCGCCATATTGCCTATTTAGCCGCCCGTCTGGATCACAGAACCCGTCAGCGCGAGGCTGGTTATCTGGCCGCTCTGGCCGAAGCGGGCCTGACCCCCATTTTGATTCATACCGATTTGCCCTCCAACTTTACGCTGGGCGGACAGTTGCTGCGCGATGCCCTGCAGGCAGAACCGGCTCTGGATGGCGTTTTTTGCACCAACGATGATATTGCTGCCGGGGCCTTGCTGGCTTGCCAGGCATTGGGCATGAATGTGCCCGGGCAAATCAGTGTGGCCGGGTTTAATGCTCTGGATATTGGCCGGGCACTGGATCCGCAGCTGGCCAGTGTGATCACACCCCGTGAAGCCATTGGTCGCCTTGCTGCCGAGCGTCTGATCGCCCGGATAGAAGGCCATGATTTTCCGGATAAGGTGGTCGATTTGTCTTATCAAATTTTCCCGGGCCAGAGTTTATAAGGCCATGAAGCGGTTTTGCAGCAACACAGGGCGGGATTGTTGTATTTTTGTTGCAGCTTGCTGATTTTAGATAAACCGGGCTTGCCCGCCTCTCTGGAAGCGGTTTTTAAATTCTGCGGCCAGGCTGCGTTTTATGCCGTATTCACAGGCTTTGGCGCTGATTTCTGTTCATTATTTCCTTGATTTTATATTCTGGCAGACAGTGTTTTTACCTTTGCCGGAACTTGCCATTTATCCCCTTGTTTTTTGCTTTTATTGTTTTATTTGATTTGCCACAAATTTATTGCTTGGCAGTTTTTTTATTGCGAGACATACTAGAGTTACAAAATGTTACCAGTAACATGCCGTCTGATGTTACCAGTAACATTAAAGATAAAAAAACGAGTCAGGAGTCGATTCAATGAGTCAGATCGATCAAGCTACACCACACCAAGTCTTTGTTGTAATGGGCGTTTCAGGCAGCGGCAAGTCTGCTGTAGGCAGTGCAGTTTCCCGCACTCTGGAATGCGGTTTTCTGGATGGCGACTTTCTGCATCCACGCGCCAATATCGACAAAATGGCTTCCGGCCAGCCTTTAAACGACGAAGATCGTGCTCCATGGCTGGCAGCGTTAGGCACGGCGGCCTATGCCATGCAACGCACACAAAATATTTCTGTCATTGTGTGTTCCTCATTAAAAAAGGCCTATCGCGATATTTTGCGCAAGGGCAATCCCAATCTTTCCTTTATTTATCTGAGCGGCGACTTTGAACTGATTGAATCGCGCTTAAAAGCGCGCCTCGGCCATTTTCAAAAACCAAAAATGCTGGTTTCCCAATTTGCCACGCTGGAAATCCCGGGCAGTGATGAGCCTGATGCGGTGCATATCAATATTGATCAGAGCTTAGAAGATGTGGTGGCGGCTGCCGTCAGTCATATCCGTGCTCAAACTGCCGTGGAGTAAAAAATCATGGATACATTAACGCTGGTTGTAACGGCCGTTGGTTCGGTTTTGATGTTACTGTTTTTAGTGATGAAAGCCCGTTTACATGCTTTTGTGGCGCTGATGCTGGTATCGATTGCTGCCGGGATTGGTTCGGGTATGCCGCTGGATAAAATTGCCGATACCATGCAAAAGGGGATGGGCGGCACGCTGGGATTTTTGGCGGTGGTCGTGGCGCTGGGGGCTATGTTTGGCAAAATCCTGCATGAAACCGGTGCTCTGGATCAGATCGCGGTTAAATTACTGGCGATGTTTGGTCAGAGCCGGGCTAATTTTGCCTTAGGGATTGCCGGCCTGATTTGTACCCTGCCGCTGTTTTTTGATGTGGCGATTGTGCTGTTGATTGGCGTGGTATTTGCTGTGGCCCGCCGTACCGGCGGCAATGTGGTTAAGCTGGCGATTCCGTTATTTGCCGGTGTGGCCGCTGCGGCCGCCTTTTTGCTGCCTGGCCCGACCGCAATGTTGCTGGCTTCACAAATGAAGGCTGATTTTGGCTGGATGATTGTACTGGGTCTGGCTGCTGCGATTCCTGGCATGTTGCTGGCGGGTCCCGTTTACGGCAACTTTATCAGTAAGCATGTGCATTTATCTTTGCCGGACGATGTCAGTGAACCAAGCTTAGGCAAGGGGCAAATGCCATCATTTGGTTTTAGTCTGGCGCTGGTGTTGTTCCCGCTGGTCCTGGTCGGCATGAAAACCATCGTGGCGCGCTTTGTTGATCCAAGCGGTAGTGCTTATCAATGGTTGCAGCTGATTGGTCACCCGTTTATTGCTATTTTAGCGGCATGTTTACTGGCTATTTATGGCCTGGCACTGCGCCGCGGGATGAGCAAAGATAAGGTGATGGAAGTATGTAGTGCCGCCTTGCAACCAGCCGGGATTATCTTGCTGGTGACCGGTGCCGGTGGCGTGTTTAAGCAAGTGCTGGTTGATTCTGGTGTGGGCCCGGCTTTGGGCAATGCCTTAATTGGTGCCGGTTTGCCGATTGCGGTGGCTTGTTTTGCACTGGCTGCAATGGTTCGTGTGATTCAGGGTTCTGCCACCGTGGCCTGCCTGACCACCGTGGGTCTGGTGTTGCCGGTTGTTGAGCTGGCAGGTTATTCCGGTGCGCAACTGGCGGCGTTATCTATCTGTATCGCTGGTGGTTCGATTGTATTAAGCCATGTCAATGATTCAGGTTTCTGGTTGTTTGGGAAGTTTACCGGCGCAACTGAGCTGCAAACCCTGAAAACATGGAGCGTGATGGAAACGATTCTGGGCACCACCGGTGCCCTGGTCGGGATGGCTGCCTTTGCCATGATGTAATCAGCGTTAATGAGTAAAAAGCCCATTCTGTTATTTGCAGAATGGGCTTTTTTTATAACCCGCCGTTTTCCATCATATTGCGGATCACACGGTTAAAGGGCTCGATCCAGTCCGGATCAAACTGCTGATCGGATGCATTCACCTCGGCAATGGCCCGCAGTACCGATTTATTTTGCCCGCGATGGCTGTGTTTCAGCATCACCGCTTCAAAGGCGTCGATCAGCGACAAAATTTTAGCGCCCGGCACAATATCTTTGCCGGCCAGCCGGTTGGGGTAACCGGTGCCATTGATATTTTCGTGGTGCTGCAAAATCATGGTGGAGGCATCCTGCCAGCCTTCCATCCGCACCAGAAGACCGGCGGCCCAGCCCGGATGATCCACCAGTTGAGCACGTTCTTCATCGCTCATTCTTTCTACTTTCAGCCATAACGATTCGGGTAAAAACATCATTCCGATGTCATGCATATAGACGGCCGCTTCCAGCTGGGTATTATCAATCACGCCGCCTGCTGCCCGGTTGGTGGCCAGCGCCAGCTGTAAATTACGGGTGGTGCGGCCGCGAAAGAGCGGTGATCGCATTTCCAGTTGCAGTGCCATGCCGCGGAAAAAGCGCAAATCCTGGCTCAGCTCTTCGCTTGAGCGCTCCACCTCGGCCCGTGAGCGCTCTGGCAAAACCACGGCCGCATGCCGGAAACCCGTGACGGCTTCAATTAACCGGGCACAGGCCGGGTCCAGCTCGGTGGCTTCCAGTGTGGAAAGGCCGTCCAGCCCGCGAGCCAGTACCGGCAGTTGCAGCGCACTGGCCGAGGCATTATGGCTGAGCGATTCAACCGCTTGCTCCAGCCTGTCTAAGGTAAGCAGTAAAACTTCAGATAATAATTCAGTCAGCTGAATTTCCCCGGCCCGCATTCTGGACAGCAGGGTTTCGATGCCATGAACCAAAGGAATCACAAATTCAACCCGGCATAAGCCGGCATCGCCTTTGATATTATGAAAAGCGCGGAATAAATCCGAAATTAAAATGGTTTTACCCGGCTCGCGCTTTAATTCGGCAATAATTTGTTCGATGCGCGGAGCCAGATCTGCAAGGCTTTCCCGAAAATCCTGGAAAGTGTTGAAATCATGAATTTTCGGTGCAAGTAAGCTGTCGTAATTCATTACTGACTCCAGAGTGAGTGACATACCTAAGCATAAGTCGCTGTTGCTGCAGAAGATATTCAATTTTTACTTAATTTGATGAATGTGCAGTTTTAGCCTGTCTTCGCTGGGTAATATTCGCAGTTGATAATGTTAATTATGCGACGACGCAATTGTTCATAGAATTTAGAATGATTGCTGCTGAAACGTAATGTGTGCATTGAATTGAATTCGATGTTGTTTCATCTCTCTCCTCTGTATGTATTTACGCCACCGAATCGGTGGCGTTTTTTTTTGCTCTGACGGGTACAATGGCAGATTGATCTTCTGAAAAGCTTTACGACCATGACTGAATCCATCCGCTTATCCAAACGCATGACCGAAATTGGCATGTGCTCACGCCGCGAGGCCGACGAATTTATTGAACAGGGCTGGGTAAAAGTCGATGGCGTAGTTGTTAATACGCTGGGCAGCCGTGTTTTACCTGACCAAAAAATCACACTGGAGCGGCAGGCCACGCTGTTTCAGGCGGAACGCGCCACCATTTTGATTCATAAGCCGGTAGGTTATGTTTCCGGCCCGGCCGAACCCGGCGAGCGTCCTGCCTGGACACTGATTAAGGCGGAAACCCGCTTTATTGGCGATCGCTCCGGTATTAATTTCCTGAAAAAACATATGCACAATCTGGCTCCGGCCGGCCGTCTGGATGTGGATTCATCGGGTTTACTGGTGCTGACGCAAGATGGGCGTATTGCAAAAAAACTGATGTCGGACGCCGATGTTGAGCGCGAATATGTGGTGCAGGTTGAAGGCTATTTATCCGAAGAAGGGATGAAACAGCTTAATAACGGCTTAAGTCTGGACGAAGAACGCCTGAAGCCGACCAAAGTCAGCTGGCAGAGTGAAGATTCATTGCGCTTTGTATTGCGTGAAAACCGTCCGCGCCAGATTCGCCGTATGTGCGAGCTGGTTGGCTTAAAAGTGATTGGCATCCGCCGCCTGCGTATTGGCCGGGTTTCATTATCTGATTTGCCAGTGGGCCAGTGGCGCTATCTGCGTATGGAAGAGCGTTTCTGATCTGAGGATCACTAAGCTCTAATCAGCCGGCACCGTAGTGCCGGCTTTTTTTATACCTCTTGTCTGGCCTGATACATGGTCAGCAGTAAATCCACGGCCATTTCGGCAAAGCCTTCATCTTCCGGCAGGCTTTGACCGCGCCAGGCCATTTCATACCAGACTTCACTCTCTTCTCCGCTAAACCCGCGCAGGCTGTTGCCATGCCAGGATTCGCGTGCCGCTTTGGCTGCCGTTTCCGGGCTGCCTTCTTCCAGACTCAGCGCTTCGGCATATTTGGCGCTGCTGCGGGTGGCAAAGGGCAATCTTTCTGATAAGCCGCGCCAGTAATAATGCAGCCATTTTTTCAGCTCAAGAGCGGCCGCGGCATGGTCCAGCGGGCAAAAGCGCCAGTACCCTTTCTGGCCGATAATCCGTGTTTCCAGCGTCACGCCTTCGGGCCGGGCATAGCACAGCGCCAGATGTTTCAGCCAGCAGGCAATCAGCTCAATGGGCGAGCTGTGATCCCGCCACAGCACCACTTGTCCGCCGGGGCGCAGCTGATGCAGTGCGCCGCTCAGGGTAAGTGGTGGAAAATGGTCCTCTGCCGGCAGCTCCATGCGAAAAGTAAACGGTGCCAGTGGCGCGGCGCTTAATAAGGGCTCGGCGGCGTTATAGAGCTTCACCATGGTGGCGGACTGCCTGGCGGCTGTGATATTGCCAAAGCCACCATGCGGCAGCAGACCGGCGGCACGGCTGGTGGCAATGGCATCCTGGCTCCAGCCCTGCTCCAAAGATTGCCAGAGCACGGCATTTAAATCGCTGCGGGCAGAGAAAGACAGATTAAAGGGCTCGTTGCTGTCAAATTCCACCACTTCATCGGCCTGGCGGATACCAATCCGGTTGCGCAGTAAATAGCGGGTGGGATTGCGCCAGAAGGAAAGCAGATCGTGCAGGCTGATCTGGCTCAGTTCGATATCCGGCGCGGGCAGCGCTTCGGCCAGCACCGACAGCGGAGCGCTTTGCGGCTGACCCGATTGCTGAGCGGCAGCAAACCAAAGCGGCGAATAGGCCGCCAGACGGTCTTCTTTAAAGTAGCGCGGGCTGAAGGGTTGCAGGGGATGCTCGGTAATCAGATATTTAAGCAGTCGTTCGCGCTCCAGTCGCCGCCATTTCAGCGCCTCATTG
>JBOFGM010000656.1:0-2798 GCA_051649105.1 Iodobacter sp.
CGCTTGCCACGGTATAAATTTTTGCATCACGCATTGATAAGCGCGGCTGGTGCAGAAAAAATCCAGCCATTGCTTTAATTTTGGCCAGGGCGCGTCATTAAACCAAAGCGGCTCAACCGCCGCAAACTGGCGGATAAAAGGAAAAAGCGCAATATCGGCCATGCTGATTTGCTCATTTATTAAAAAGGCAGTTTGTTGCAAACGCTCTTCTAAATATTGCAAAAAATGCCCGCCAAGTGCCCGGTAATGGCTTTGTGAATGCGCAGGATAACGATCGGCATATTTATATTGATCTAAATGCTTTTTAAATACCTGATCATTTTGCTGGATTAATGCCAATTGGCTGGATTGATTTTCAGCACTTTGCCGGCAAAACCAATTATCCGGATCCGATTGATTTAATGCCCATTGCATAATATCCAGGCTTTGTTCAATGACCAGACCCTCCGGTAAAACTAATACCGGAACCGTTCCTTTGGGAGAGGCCTGCAGCAATTGAGCGGGTTTATTACGCAACACAATCTCACGTAATTCCACTGCAATGCCGCTGTATTGAATCGCCATCCTGGCCCGCATGGCGTAGGGACAACGTCGGAAAGAGTAGAGAACGGGCAGCATGGGCAGATTGATTCACAAAGATGAGCGCATCATACACGGCTGCCAGAGGGCTTGGTTTTACCGTTTCACAACCAGGCCTGCTGGCTGCCAGGCTTATTTTCTATTGGGATTGCCCGTGGGCCAGCTGGCAAATTTCCAGTCCTGATAGCTGTTTTGACCGGCAAAACCGGCAAAGTCGGCAGAAAAACGCTGCTGTTTTAAGGGTTTGCCGGCCGCTTTGCTATAAACGCCCATAAAGCCGCCGCCGGGGGCCGTAATATAAGCCCAGTCTTCCCCCGTCATCGGGTCTTTATAGGCTTTACGGATAAAGCGCCGTGGCACCAGGCTGCGCGGATCCTGCACCAGCTCATCCAGCGTTTTGGGATATTGCACGCCCTGCATTCTGTTTTGCTCGCCATAGAGCCGGATGCCGCGGCGAATTTCTGCGCCCACTCTGAGCAGCTCTTCTTCTTTGGCGCGCTGGGCCCGGTTGTGCCAGGCCTCGCCCACCTGGGCCAGATAAATACCCATAATCAGCACGGCCATTAAGGCCCAGGCATAGGCAAAACCTGCCTGCGTCTTACCAGCTATTGTAGGGGGAACCATCATTGCCATTACCTTCGGCTCCGCTTTTAACGTCATAAACCCCGGTATCATTGGCCGGGGCGATAATTTTCCAGCTGTCGTTTTTTCCGGTGACCGGATCGAACGGCATTTCACGCAGATATTTACGGCTGACCAGCTCGCCAATATTGACCGGATAATGGCCGGAATCGGCATAAAACTTATCAATGGCATCTCTCATGGCCACCAGATTATGTTTCAGCACTGTTTCACTGGCCCGCTCGGTCTGATGAAAATAGCGGGGCACCACCAGCGTTAACAGGCTGGCCATAATGGCCAGAACCACCAAGAGTTCGATCAGGGTAAAGCCGCGCCACCGGCGTAATTGTTTTTGCGTCATCTTTTACTCCTTCAATCCGGCTGTCACCACTTTCTGTAGACCGTGCCATTGAGGCCCGTGCCGGTACTCAGCGAATACACATCAAAGACATCGCGCCCCTCCTGAGGGGAGTCCGGCGGGCTGTTATAACTGCGCAGCCCCCAGGTTTTTTCATCGCTGCTGGCAGGGCAATCGCAAAACGGATCTCTGGGCAGGCGGCGCATAAAGTACATCATTTTTCCGTTTGGATCTTTTGCATCTTTTACGCCGCTGACCAGGAGGCTCAGGCTGGGAGGATAGCCCGATTCATCCAGCGATTTTTTGATTTGCCCGTCATCGGCCGCCTGTTTATAGGCATCAAGGCCAGTGCGGATTTGCCAGAGTGCCCGGCGCAGCTCTTCTTCACGCTGCCGGGTGGAGGCAATTTGTGAAAGCGGCATGGCCACCGTGGCCAGAACCGCCAGAATAGTCAGCGTTACCATCAGCTCAATCAGCGTAAAACCTCTGGCCTGCGGGCACATCATCAGCGCCTTCCCATTCCACTGCCACGAGTCACCACGGCGGAGGCTGATACGGGAGCCGGAACGGGCACCGGTGCGGCCTCAGCGGGTATTTGCACCGGTGGCGCAGGCGCCACGGCCACACTACCACTGAAATTGCTGCTGATTTGCATGGTAGAGCTGCTGCGCAGCCGCAAGGGGCTGGTGCTGATGGAGCCTTCGGTGCCGCTGTCAAAGGTGGTGATATGCGGGGCCGGAATAGCCAGATTGCGCACCACTCTTGGCGTAATCAGCAAAATCAGCTCGGTTTTACTGTTGTCATCTTTTTTATTGCCAAACAGGCGGTCCAGCACCGGCAGCTCACCCAAGCCCGGCAAGGCATTGCCGGTGGTCTGATCGGTGCGGGATAACAGGCCGGCCAGCACCTGGGTTTCACCATCTCTGGCACTCATATTAGTGCTGGCGTTCCGCGTGCCCACTTTATACACCAGCAGACCATTGCGGGTGGTCTGGCTGCCGGTGACATTAGAGACCTCCAGCGAAACCTTGACGCTGATATCGTTATCCACCGACAGGGTGGGTTCCACATTTAAAGTCAGGCCCACATCCAGATACGTCACGGTTTCAGAAGTCACGCCATTATTATTGGTGGTGGTGACCACAGGTAAACGCTCGCCAATCTGCACCTTGGCTTTTTCCCGGTTTTTAACCCGGATTTTTGGATTGGCCAGAATATTGGTATTGCTTTTATTATGCAG
>JBOFGM010000657.1:0-3376 GCA_051649105.1 Iodobacter sp.
TGCCCGGATGGCTCCCGTATATTGCACACTGGGTAAAGCATTCTGGCTGACGTCCACCAGTGAGCGGTTAATATCGCTGATGTATTTCATGGACAATCCGCCCATGGCAATCACAAAGATCACCATAATACTGAATGCCAGCGTTAATTTTAAAGAAATACGCATGATTAAACCTCACTTGCAGATTGTTTTTTATAGTCTTAAAACACTGCCAATTCAAGAAGTTATACCTCACCTGATTTACTCATTTTATTAAGTAAATATTAAGCAGCCCCCGGAGCCACAATAAAAAAAAACGCCATAAATTTATGGCGTTCTGTTCCTGCAAGAGTAAAACAATTAAAATGGCCGCCCTCCTGCCAGACTAACCCGTTTAAGCACCCGTCTTTCATGCTCTGAAAAGGCCGTGCGGGAATGCAGGCTGGCCTGATTATCCCAGTACACAATATCGCCCTTGGTCCAGCGGTGCTCATAACGGTACTTAGCTTGCTGAATATGCTCCCGTAAACGGGCAATCAGCGCTTCACCCTCCGCCGGGTCGATTCCCAAAAGCTCAGATTCGGTATGAGTGGATAAAAATAAAACCTTTTTCCCGCTGTCCGGATGAGTGCGTACCAGCGGATGGGCAAAACCCGGCCCCAGGATAGCGCGATCCGGGCTGCGATAAGCAGGGTATTCCACGGGCAGACCCTGAGCCTTTAACCCGGCATTGTGGATATGGCGTAAAAACGGGTTATACGTAATATGCTGCAGGCCTTCTATCTTTGCCTTGGTTTCATCATCCAGATCTTCATAAGCCTGCTGGATATTGTACCAGGAGGTGTCTCCCCCGCTGGACGGCAGCTCTTCGGCATAGAGCAGCGAGCCGGCAGATGGCAGTGGCGTCCACTGATGATCGGCATGCGGCGTCAGCTCGCCATGTCCGGTATAACCGCCAGCAGTATTGGATACCGAAACCACCGCAGGTGCTTTGCCGCCATCTTTAGATGCCAGCACCAGAACATCCTCTGGAGGATTAAAGACCGAGCCAAAATAAGTGGCAAACCGGAGCAGCGCTTCTTCGCTTAATTCCTGACGCTTAAAGATCAGAATAAACTGGTCCCGCAGCGCTTCTTTTAAACGCAAGATGGTGTTGGGGCTTTGCGGCCGGTTGGCATCCAGCCCGGTCACCACAGCACCCAGTGCGCCCTGCACCAGAGTAATAATAATTTCTTGCTCATTTTGTGGCGCTAAAGGCGATTGATCATAGGGCAGCAATGCCTGCGAAACCGGATCGGTTAAAACTGCTTCGGCCAGATTACTCATTGTGACTCTCCAAACGATAGAAGGATAACTACCAGTCACATTTAGCAGGATCTGTGCCAGACACGAAAAGCCAGCAATCAAGCCGCTCCGCAAGGCATGCCCCGCTTTTACTGTTGCTAAATCAGCGCCGCCCTGTGCAATCTGCTGCAAAAGCAACATTCAAAAACCGCCTGTTGAATTCTCAACATTCTGTTGCCTGCTACTGCCTGCAAAGCAGCAGTACCGGCCAGATATAACCCTGAACACTATAAAAAACACTTGGCATACCTTTTGCTACTAACGAATGCATCTTGCAATCCGTGCCGCATTCAAAGCAAAAGGAAATACAACTTATGAAATTAAAGCTCAGCATGATTGCCGCCAGTCTGTTCCTGGCAGGCTCCGTCAGCGCCGCCGACAGTGCTCTCAGCACTAAACAACTCCAGGAACAAATCAACGCATTACAGCAATCTGTCTCTGCCCTGCAGGCTCAGCTCAACCAGCAAGCTCCTGCCGCTGAGCAAACCGCCAGTAAAGATGAACTCCAAGGGCTGACTGCCGATATTGAAAATTATAAATATCAGGTGCAACGCGACCGGGATACCAAGACAGCCCAGTCCACGCGCAATTTAACTATCGGTGGCGTGGTCCAGGCCCGGGCCGGCTATGTGGATCAGCCGGTCAGTAATGCCGTAACGGATCAGCGAAAAAGCAGCTTTGATGTCCCCACCGCCGTGCTGACTTTTACCGGCAATATCTATAAGGATTACGACGAAGGCCGCAATCTGACTTATGCACTGCGCTTTGGTTATTCACCGCAAAGCTCGGCCACCAGCCTGGTGGACACCAGCAACTTTAATTTGCTGGACGCCAACCTGACCTACAATATTTTGCCCACCATCGCCGCCGATGAAGGCCGGCTGGCCGTCACCTTTGGCCAGCAGCTGGTGCCGTTTGGCCTGGAAGCCGCCGCCACCGAAGACTTTAAACCGGTGATTAATAATGCCCAGTTTGTCGGGCGGCTGGGTTTTGGCCAGCGCCAGATCGGGATTGGCCTTACCGGAGAGCTGTTTCCTGAAGTGGACTACGGCTATAGCTACCGGGTACCGGTGGTGCAATATATGGTCGGGCTGGTCAACGGCAATGGCCCGAATAAATCAGATAACAATAATGCCAAAGACTTTATTGGCCGCATCGCCCTGACGGCCCCTTCAGAATACAACTCCTGGCTGCGTCAGCTGACCATTGGTGCCTCGGTTTACCAAGGCACGCAAAATCTCTTTATTGGCGCAGACAAGGCCGGCCAGGGTGACAAAAACCGCTATGGCCTTGATATCAGTTACAACCATCATCCCTTTGGTTTGACTTACGAATATATCAAAGGCACTGACAGCGTAGCCACTGGCCCCAAGGCAGCTCCGGTCATCAGCGATATTCACAGCCGCTCCCATACCGCCACCTTCTTTTATAACTTTGGCGAACAGTTTGTAAAAGGCTATCGCGCTCAGGGCCGTTATGACGACTGGTGGCCAGTGTCTTACCAACCCTTTGTCCGCTATGACAACTTTGACCCCAATACCAGTAAAAACGATGACAGCACCATCATCAGCACCCTGGGGCTGAATGTCTTTTTTGCGGAAACCACCAAATTCCAGCTGAACTATAACCGCCGGCAAGAGCAGAGCAGCGGGCTCAATACCAATGAATTTCTGGCTCAGTTCCAATACGGTTTCTGACCCCCTGACCCATACAAGAGATCATCATGAAAAAAATTAATCTGAAACTGGCCGTACTGGCCCTGACCCTTATTTCTGCCGCCAGCTGGGCTGACCCGGCCAAGGTAATCCGCATTGGCGTGGCCACCACCGGCACGGGTGGCCGTCCGGTCTTTGGCGGAGCCTCGATTGCCAGCGCCAATGTGCGCGGCTTACTGGAAGAAGAATTTAAGAAAGACGGCATCAAAGTGGAATGGAATTTCTTTAAAGGAGCAGGCCCGGCCGTTAATGAAGCCATTGCCAATAAGCTGCTTGATTTTGCCTGGCAGGGAGATTTACCCGCCATTGTCGGCAAATCCGGCGGGCTGAAAACCAAG
>JBOFGM010000658.1:0-2764 GCA_051649105.1 Iodobacter sp.
CCTTTTATGGCGAATCGCATATCTTGCATGGCATCGATTTTGGTGTGCGCCGCGGCGAGCTGGTGACTTTACTGGGCAGAAACGGCTCGGGGCGCAGCACCACACTGAAAGCCATTTTAGGTCTGACCGGCCAGCGCGCCGGCTCCATCATGGTCAACGGGCGGGAGGTGATCCGTATGCCCACCCATAAAATTGCCCATTTAGGCGTGGGCTGGTGCCCGGAAGAGCGGGCAATTTTTTCCAGCCTGAACGTGGAAGAAAATCTGACCCTGCCGCCTAAGGTGCGCAGCGACGGCATGACCACCGAAGAGGTCTACAGCCTGTTTCCCAACCTCTGGGAGCGCCGCAAGAGTCAGGGCACCCGTTTATCCGGGGGCGAGCAGCAAATGCTGGCCATGGCAAGAATTTTACGCACCGGCGCCCGCTTATTACTACTGGATGAAATCACCGAAGGGCTGGCACCGGTGATTGTTAAAAAATTGGGTGAAACCGTTGAACTGCTTAAAACCCGCGGCTACACCATTGTTCTGGTGGAACAGAATTTCCATTTTGCGGCCTCCATTGCCGACCGGCACTACGTGATTGAGCACGGTCAGGTGGTGGACACCATTAATGCCGATGAACTGGCGGCCAGCACCGGCCGGCTGAACCATTACCTGGGCGTCTGAGCCCTTTGTCCGACGTTTTTACCGCACCCCGCGCCCATATGGAGAACGACCCGATGCAAAAACTCACACTAGCCCTGTTACTGGCCCTGCCTGCAATCAGCCAGGCCGGCCCGGTTTCCGGCGACAAAGTAAAAATCGGCATTCTGACCGATATGTCGGGCGTTTATGCCAGCGTAGGCGGCAAGGGGTCGGTGATTGCCGCCCAGATGGCGATCAGTGATTTTGGCGGCAAAGTGCTGGATAAGCCCATTGAGCTGATCAGCGCCGACCATCAGAACAAGGCCGATATTGCCGTGGGCAAGGCCAGGGAGTGGTTTGATATCCAGGGCGTGGATATGGTGAATGATCTGCTCAATTCCGGCGTGGGTATAGCGGTGCAAAAGCTGGGCGCAGAAAAAAAACGTATCACCATTAATAACGGGGCTGGCTCCACCGCCCTGACCGGCAAAGAATGCAGCCCCTATGGCGTGCACTATGCCTATGACACCTATGCGCTGGCCAAGGGCACGGCCACGGCGCTGATGAAACAAGGGCTGGACAGCTGGTTTTTCCTGCAGGCGGACTATGCCTTTGGCAGCGCACTGCAAAGCGACGCCAGCAAGATTGTCACCGCCAGCGGCGGCAAGGTGCTGGGTACGGTGAAACACCCGCTTTCCACCACCGATTTTTCTTCTTATATGCTGCAGGCCCAGGATTCCAAAGCCAAGGTGGTGGGGCTGGCCAATGCCGGCTCTGACTTTGTGAATGCGGTTAAACAAGCTAAAGAATTTGGCCTGAAACAAACCCTGGCCGGGCTACTGGTGTTTGACAGCGATATCAAGGCACTGGGCTTAAATGCCGCCCAGGGCATGAAATTTACCACCGCCTATTCCTGGGAGCTGACCCCTGAAATGGAAGCCTTTGGTAAAAAGTTTTTTGCCAAGGCCGGCTTTATGCCCACCATGGATCACGCCGGGGTGTATTCCAGCACCCTGCATTATCTGAACGCGGTCAAGGCGGCCGGCACGGATGATGCCGATGCCGTCATGAAAAAAATGCGTGAAACCAAAGTCAATGATTTCTTTGCTAAAAACGGGGTAATCCGCGAAGACGGCCGCATGGTGCACGATATGTATCTGGTGGAAGTAATCAAACCCAATGAATCCAAAGGCGCATGGGATCAGCTCAAGCTGATTGCCACTATCCCGGGCGATATTGCCTTTAAGCCGCTGGCTGGCAGTGAATGTCCGCTGCTTAAAAAATAAGCCACGCCGGCCCTTGCCCCCAAGGGCCGGACAGACCGGAGAGTGCGATGGATATTTCCTTACAGGCTGTTTTATCTCAAGCCTTACTGGGGCTGAATAACGGCGCGTTTTATGCCCTGTTGAGCCTGGGGCTGGCCGTTATTTTTGGCATGCTCAATGTGGTCAACTTTGCCCATGGCGCGTTTTATATGCTGGGTGCCTTTGTGGCCCTTCTGGGGTATGACCATCTGGGCTCAATCCTTGGCGATGAAAGCATTCATATGTCGTACTGGACCGCGCTGATTGTCGCCCCGGTGGTCGTGGGCTTATTGGGCGTGCTGATTGAAAAAACCATGCTCAGCCGGCTGTATAAAGTGGACCATCTGTATGGCCTGTTGCTGACCTTTGGTCTGGCGCTGATCTTTGAAGGCTTACTGACCAACTACTTTAATGTGGCGGGCGAGCCCTATAACGGCAAACCCGAAGTGCTGGAAGGTGCCGTCAATCTGGGCTTTATGCTGTTCCCCAAATACCGCTTGTTTTCTATTGTTCTGTCGTTATCGGTCTGTTTTGCGGTCTGGTATCTGATCGAAAAAACCCGCCTGGGTTCACATTTACGGGCCGGAACAGAAAACCCGGATGTCACCCGCGCCTTTGGTATTGATGTTCCGTCGCTGCGCACGCTGACCTATTTCCTGGGCGTCTCTCTGGCGGGCCTTGCCGGGGTGGTCGCCGCGCCTATTTATTCGGTCAGCCCCAAAATGGGGTCGGACCTCATCATTATTGTCTTTGCCGTGGTGGTGATTGGCGGCATGGGCTCGATTATGGGGGCGATTCTGACAGGGATTGCGCTGGGCTTACTGGAAGGGCTGG
>JBOFGM010000659.1:0-4957 GCA_051649105.1 Iodobacter sp.
AATAATGGAGCACCCAGCTGTGACTCCAGCTCAGATAAAGCGCTGCTGGCCGCAGATTGAGACATTGCAATCATATCTGCTGCGGCAGTAATACTTCCATATCTTGCTGTGGCTAAAAAAACTTCTATTTGCCTCAATGTAATATGCATATAAACCTGTAAATAATTAAATAGGTATTCAATTTTATTTTGGCATAATAGGGATAAACATAAAATATGGCCAGATACTATTACCGGGCTATAGCAATGAAAATTACCTTTAAGACCCTATTAAAAAAACAAATTCAATTATAAGTAAATACTAATTTAACTACAGATCAGCTGCAATTAATGACGATCCCGCCTTCTGACTTCCCATTTTTATAAGCAGAGCAATACAATCCGGTTACTTAATTTTAAAAACACGGGCCCTGTTTACGGCCACCGCCCTGGCGGAAATGATCGGCTTTGCCCTGGCAGCGTAAGGTCCGGTTATAACGGCCGGCAGCAGGCGGGTCTGTGCAGCCTGTGGCGGTGCGGTGGCAGACGGCATTACCCCGGATCGCCGGGATATTGCCACCAGCCTGATCCTGGGCATGGCCATTATTCTGCCGGGCCCCGGAGCCAGCAGCTAAGGCCGTTCACCGGGTCAGCTGAGTTTAAATTGCGAGACCAGCCGCTCCAGTTCCGCCGCACTGCTCTGTAAATTGCGGGATAAGGTGGCATTCTGATCGGCACGGTGGCTGTTGTCTTCGGCCAGCCGGGCAATCCGTTCCACACTTTTAGCCACCGAATGGCTGGTGGTTTTTTGCTCTGCCATTGCATTATTAATCTCTGCCACCGCCTGCAGCTCTTCATTACTGCTGCTGCCAATATGGGCTAAGGCATTGTTTGCCTCGCCCACCCGCTGGCTGCCCCGCTCCATTTCGGCGCGGGCCAGATCCATGCCGCTGGCAGCGGCATCGGTATCATGGCGGATGGTGTCCACCAGCTGGCTGATCTGTGCCGTTGACGCCGTAGTGCGCTCTGCCAGCTTGCGCACTTCATCGGCCACCACGGCAAAACCGCGGCCCTGTTCCCCGGCCCGCGCCGCCTCGATGGCGGCATTCAGTGCCAGTAGATTAGTCTGATCGGCAATCTCTTTAATCACCTGCACAATGGTGCCAATTTCACCCGAGTGCGCCTTCATATGATCCACCTTACTGCCTAAGTCGCCTAAATTGCCCGACAGCGCAGTAATATCATGCAGCACCTGCTGCATCAGCTTTTGCCCCTGACCCACCTCAAAAGAAGCCGCCTTGGCCTGAATTTCTGACGCCGCTGCATGCTCTGACACGGTGGCAATACTGACGCTCATCTGCTCCATGGCTGCCGCCATTTCGCCCGAAGCGCTGGCCTGATGGTGCGAAGCATCCACCACCTCAGACGCATTTTGATTCAGCTGATCGGCGGAATGCGACACCTCTCCGGCATTTTTGCGGATCAGCCCGATGGTCGAGCGCAGGCTGTCGGCCATCAGATTAAAACTGTCCCCCACATCGGCCAGCTCATCTTTCACCCCCAGGGACACATGGTGGCTCAGATCACCATGGGCAAATAAATCCGCTTCATAGCGCAAGGTTTTAACCGCCCCGTGAATAGATAAATAAGCGCCGATAAATAAATAAGTGCCCAGCCCCAGCATCAGCGCAGCAAGGCTGAGCACCATGGCGCGTTCGCGGTAAATACGTTGCTGGCGCTGTGCTACCGTCACTTCAATGGCAGAAAACAGTTCGGAAGAGAACTGATTGACGGCGTCGATGGAGGCCGAAAGCTTAGCAAAATGCGCGGCAGGATCGGCCGTAATGGTGTCGCTGGAAAACGCATCCAGCAGATATTTTTCATTGTCTTGAAATTGCAGGGCAATCGCATTGCCCCTGGCCACCAGATCTGTCTGGCTGGTGCGGGCCAGCTTGATTTTTATCCGCTCCGGTGCCAGTCCGAGCGTTGCCGCAAAGGTGCTCATCTGAATACGCTCTTGCGAAGTTGCCACTTTGGCAGTGGCCAGCCGCGCACCCAGGCCGCGTGCCTTGGCCATCGCCTCGGCCGCTGGCATTAAATCAGAGAAATACACGTCCTGCAGATAATAGCTGTCCGTTTCCGGGTCCAGTGTCAGCCCTGAATAATGGGCAATATCGGCCAGAAAACCCATTATGGCGTTGACAGTGCGGGTATGCGCTGCAAAGTTGTCACCAGGCTTAGCCTGCTTCCATCCGCTGACCAGTTCATCCAGTTGCGGCTGGATTTTCTGCCATTTTTCAGATAACTCATTCATCTGGCTGGCCGCCAGCAGGGGCTGTAAATTGGCAATCTCAAGCTTTAACTTTTGTTCTGATTCATTAATGGCCGGTAAAAAATCAGTTTTTCCCTGCAGATAAGAGCTGGTCAGCCCGCGGTGCTGCTGTGTCTGATCCAAAATCTGGCGCACGGAAGTAGTATTTTTTAAGCCGGTCACTTCATGATCAATATTGATCAACTCATGGCTGTAACTAAAAACAATCCGCCCCAGCATATACAGGGTAGGAATGGCCAGAATCAAAGCGATCAGAATAAATTTATGCGCAAAACGCAGTTTAGAAACAAACAGCACAGCAGGCGAAAATAAAGCGCGCATTTTTTATACTCAAAGGGGCAATTGCTTTCAGTATAGTTGTCAGGATTTATATAGCAAAAAGACAGGAATAGTTTTATTCGTACTGCCGCCATGCAAGGCTGGGAAAGGATCAAGCTGACATTTAATTCAGCCAAGCAGGCTGAAAGCAGATGATAAAGCAGGCCCGAAGGCCTGCTCAGAATTGCCATTCACTTATGGTGCGCTGACCTTAACCAGGCGCTTGGTATTCCACAACGCCGCCTGACCGGCATCCACCCCGACAATTTGTAAGGTGTAGCTCTGTCCGGCCGACTTTTTGGGCAGAGTCAGCCGTACCGTGGCTGGCGCGCCGTAGGCGTAAACGGTTTTGCTCTCAAACAGCTGATTATCCACATACACCTTGATATGCTCGGTTTCAGCCACCTGCAGATCCAGCGCAGAAGTGCCTTCTTTTACCTTAATCACATTGCCGGTGGGTTCAGTAAACTGATAAAACGATTTACTGACAGGTTTTGCCAATAAGCTGGCGGCAATCTGATCAAACTGGCTTTGATCACCATTTGTTAAATCGCTCAGTACCCGCGGTACATTCACATCCGCCTGGCAACCGTAATCTTCAATAATAGTATTGGGGTTATATCCGCCGCGCACCGACTGACGCCATGATACGCGCATGGATACCCCTCCCGGTAAAGGCTTAAACCAATTCGGGCCGTAATTGGCAAAGAAGCTTTGCTCTAATACATTGGCGCCGCCAGCACCGGTTGCCGGGTCTTCTCCATAAATAGTGGCCGCGCCATTATCCTGCATCTGGCATGTAAATAAATCGGTCGCCGAATAACTGCGGGCATTAGCTAATACACCCACCGGTTTATAATAAACCTGCCCCAGATCATTCGCTTCTGCTGCGCTCGTAAAAATACCGGTTTTGCTATAGGTATTTTTAGTGTTTGCCGCATCATTAATCAGCGTCACCCATTCCGGCCAGTATTGCTTAAAAATATCCTGATTTAAAAACTGATTATTTAATCTGGTATTTAATAACCGTGCGGAGCTGGTTGTGGCCTTACCCGGTTTAAATAATTGCGGCAACTCATCGGCATAGCTGATATAACCGCCACCGTTGGAGCGGACATCCACCACCAGTGCATCAGTCTGAGCCAATTGATTTCGCAGTAAATTAACAATAATAGCCACCGACTGATCCGGATCAGCCGGGGCAAAACTGCTGATATTTAAATAAGCAATTTTTTTATCACCCTTCGGCACAATTCCCCATTTAATCGATGGCTCTGCTGTGGCGTATTTAATAAAGCCCTGAATCTCTGCATCGCTGCTGTTACGGCTGACAAACTGATTATATTGTTCCTGATAACCTTCCACGCTCAGCGCAAGCGACTTATCCGTCAAAGCCTGTGCTGCCGCGGGTTTAGCTTTTAAATTGGCATCATCATATTGCACCAGCCATGGCAGATCGATGGAATAGATTTCCCCGGTTTTTTCCGAGCGCAATTTTAGTAATACCCGGTCTTCTGCCGGCGGCACTTTGCCCGATTGCGGCACCAGAGTCATATATTGAATCGCCCGGGTAAACCCGCCGTACAGATTGGCTCCGGCTCCATTGATCACTACATTATTAACGGCCTGTTTAATGGGCAAGCCGCCATATTCCAGCACCAGATCGCCTACTTCAGGCTGACGCACCGAAGGCAGTAAAGTTTTAAAGTAATTGGAATAAACCCGGTCAATCCGCACTTCATTTAATTCTGAACCATTGGCGGTGCGGGCAAAATTAATGGGCAGAAAACTCAGAAATGCAGCATGCGGCAATGGAAAATTATAATTCAGATGCAAATCGCGCTGATTTAAAAAAATCTGGCTGAGTTCAGTATGCAGCTCTTGGGTAGAAATTTTATCAATTTTATTTAAAACTTTTTGTACCGCATCGGCAGGGTTAACGTGGCCTTTTTTCCAGTCCGGATTATTGCCGTAGTAAATATCTTTCGAATACTGATTAACATATAAATCGCGCAGCAGTAACTGCGCCTGTTCGGCAATGACTTGTTTATCATTGCGGCTTAATTCATCAAAGGTAATTTGTGAGCGAATATTCGACAAATAATCATTTTTAAATTCTGCATGGGAAAAAGCCGACATCATGGCCAGTGCAATCGATGCAATTTTAAGCAGCTTCATAGCGTCCTTTTGAGTCGTGGAAGTTTGGCTTACACAATCAGCAGCTTTAGCCGCTGTTTTTATGACAATTAAGTATCCCAATCTTTATTATAACTGTCAATTGCTATAAAAATACTACGAAATAACTTTTAGTTATAACAAGGCGAGAATA
>JBOFGM010000660.1:0-3767 GCA_051649105.1 Iodobacter sp.
AACGATCCACTGCCCATCCTGCTGCAAGCCAACAAATTCGGCCTGCTTGCTGCCCAATAGCTCGCTGCTAATGTGCACCACACAAGGTAACGCCACCCCGGCCACAGAAAAGATGGCATCCTGTGCCACAGTGGACCCAACAGGCTCGCTTTCGGGGAGAATGTCGACGATGGACGCCGGCGTTTCTCCCAAGGCCAGTGCCACGCTGTTGATTTGTTCCAGCGTCCATGGGCTCTGGCCTTTCAGCTTGCGGTGAGCATGGGAAAAACTCAGATCCAAAATGCGGCTGAGCTCCTTGGCATGTTGTCGCTTGCCGATCCCATGCTGCAAAAAGAGTTCCCTGACCTTGCCTGCAATCGACTGCGAATCGAATTTTTGATGATTGTTAAACATTTTATCCTTCGATATATCTCGCTGATTTTTCAGTCGCTTTGACACCCATACGTACAAAAACGTTATCGAAATCTCGCATACTATACAATCTTAGCCTAATAGCTTGCTTGACATACCATCTTTTATGGTCAAACATGGTATCAGAAGTGATGTATTATAAAAACGATAGTAGAACGATAAGTCAGTAATAACCATACCGACACCAGGGAAATTATAAGCCGGCCACAACACCTGATTAAAGTATCGACAGGGAGTTGCAAGCTGAGCAAGTTTAACCGCAGAGTTAATTGCTTCACCCCTCGTTAAGCCGGGGCCCGCAAGGGTTCCGGTTTTTTATTTGCCCAAAACCCAATGAAAAGGCCGGAGAACACTCCCCGGCCCGTCAGCATGGCCAACCTCGATCGGCAGATTACCCTCCAGCGTTGGCATCTTCCTCAGCCTGGCGAATGATGGCTTTGGCCATCCACTGGGTCACATCTTGAATATCATCGAGCTCTAAACCCCAAATGTCCTTCAGCACCAGGAACACCTCGGAACCATAAATCAGCGAAAAGGCGTGGATCACGCGTTGCAGGGCTTCAGCAGGGAGTTTGTTCTGCAAGGGCTCCACCGCCAGCTTCAACAGCCGCTTGCGATTGCCACGCACAAACTTTTCGCCGGGCGTCGCGTTAGCCCATTGCTGGAGCGAGAGTTGTAACGCCGCACGTAGCGCGCCTTCATGCTGCTCCATCTGCGGATAGGCAAACGCCAACAGTTGATGAATGCGCTTGAGCGCATCGTTATCCTGCGGTTGCCATTCAAGGATCGGCCCCAGGCTTTTCGCCACAACGGCGGAGATCAGGGCGCTTTGGGTGGGGAAATAGCGATAAGCGGTGGCGCGGGAGACCTGCGCATGCGCCGCTAGCTCTGTAATCGAAGGGAAGACACCACCATCGTAGAGCTCCATCGCACAGGCCAGCAGCAAGCTGCGGGTTTTGGCACGAGTATGTGTCAAAGATTCATCCCGCGGAGCGGGAAATGCGGATATTGGCACGTTTTCCTCGAACTTCCTCTTATCTTCCAGCCTTGGAGTCAATACGATAGACAGCCTCACCGACAGATCCTGGCCCATCGGCAGCGTAAAAAATCATAGCTAAGATAGCCAAAAACGGGACACAAGTCTCACTTTAAACAAATTAATGCTTGCAAAAATGATACGGCAGTCTCATTATGACCAACAAATAAACGATAGTACCTTATTGTCCGACACCAGGGTTCACAACCTACAATAAAAAATAGCATTAAAATCAATTTGTTCAGACTTTTGTCTGAACCTTTTTCAGGAACAGATGATGAGCAGCACCCCAAGTTTTGTCTATATTGCTACCACAGCAGATACTAAAGGACAAGAACTGGAATATGTCCGTCATCTGATCGCCAATCTCGATTTACCCGTCATCACCCTCGATCTCTCCACTTCCGGTAAGCCTTCTCTGTATCACGCGGACGTTTCTGCACATGAGATCGCGGGTTACCATCCGGAAGGTGAACAAGCCGTTTTTTGTGCTAATCGCGGGCAGGCGATTGCGGCCATGGCTATCGCTTTTGAGCGCTTCATGCTCTCACGCCGTGATATTGCTGCACTACTCGGTTTGGGCGGGTCTGGTGGCACCGCAATCATCACGCCCGCCATGCAACAGTTGCCCATCGGCCTGCCAAAGCTGATGGTATCGAGTATGGCTGCGGGTGATGTCGCCGGCTATGTCGGCTCCAGCGATATTGCCATGCTGTATTCCGTCACCGATATCGCCGGGCTAAATCGCATTTCACGCAAGGTATTGAGCAATGCCGCCAACCAGATAGCCGGGGCCATCCGCTTTCATATCGATGATGATGCCGACAGCAAACCCGCCACCGGCCTGACCATGTTTGGCGTCACTACGCCTTGTATCAAGGCCGTGACCAGCGCCATTGAGCACGACTGGGATTGCCTGGTGTTTCACGCTACCGGCAGTGGTGGCCAGGCTATGGAAAAGCTGATCGACAGCCGCTTGCTCAACGCCGTATTGGATCTGACCACCACCGAGGTGTGCGACTATCTGTTTGATGGCGTGTTGGCCTGCAACGAAGATCGCTTTGGGGCCATTGCCCGCACTGAGATCCCTGGTGTGATGTCATGCGGAGGGCTGGATATGATCAACTTCGGTCACCCGAAAACCATTCCGGCCCGCTACGCCAATCGTCAATTTTATTGCCACAACAGCCAGGTAACGCTGATGCGCACCACGGCGCAGGAGAATACCCAGTTGGGGCGATGGATTGGCAGCAAGCTGAACGCCTGTGCCGGGGAGGTATGCTTTGTAGTACCGCTGGGGGGCTTTTCAACCTTGGATGCGCCAGGGCAGCCCTTCTGGGATCCACAGGCGCTGGGCGCTTTCGTTCACTCGCTGGAACGGACGCTGGTACAGACCGCAAAACGCCGGTTGCTCAAAGTGCCGTACCATATCAACGATCCCCTGTTCGCCGCGGTTATTATCGAACAATTTAATGCCATTGCTGCTACGTCTAAATAATCCTGTCAGAAAATAAAATAAAAAAAGCCGGGCAAATAACCCGGCATTTTTATTTTGACAGCAATGTTAATTATTCAGCAGCAGGGACATGATCGCGCATTTTTTTCATATGCTCCATCATCTTCTGCTCACGTTTCTGATAATTCTCATTGTATTGTTTTTTCTGCTCTGGCGTTAGCAGGTTATACATTTTGTTTTCCGCTTTGGCGCGTTCCAGCATGTGCTCAGATTGCGCTTTACCGATCGCATCGATCTGGGCTTTTGCCTTGGCTTCGTCGAAGCTTTCCGAAGCGATCATGCTGTGCAGTGCCTGGCGCTCGTCTTTAGCACCCGGGCCGCGTTTTTGATGCGACTCTTTCATGATATCGCGCATCTGCTGGCGCTGCTCTTTGGTCAGGTTCAAGCCAGCAAAAGGACTGTCTCTTTTTGCGTCTTTATAGTGCATCATTTTCACCGGGGCGGCGGTTGTGGCCGATGCGGTTGCCGGGGCGGTAGTTGTGTCGGCTGCGAAGGCGGCAGAAGCAGAACCCAGAGCTAACGTTGAAGCGACAAATAAAGCAGTCAGTTTACGCATAATTATTTCCTTAAAAGTTATTCTTCATCAGGAGCGCTGTACGTTAACAGGCTCACTATCTCGTCGTCGGAAATAATAGTATGCGCATGAATATATAGTAATGCGATGGAGTGTAAATTTTTTAAAATCAAAAATGGTAATATTCGTCAATTATGAATAAATTATGGAGAAGGCGTCTGTTATTTGGAAGATTACATTGCCCAAGCGTAATTATTAGTGTGGCTTTTGTCCACCTCCAGCCAGGGATT
>JBOFGM010000661.1:0-2241 GCA_051649105.1 Iodobacter sp.
CTGCGTAAATCGCAAGCTTTGGTATTGGTGCTCAGTAATCAGCCCGACAGCCTGTTTACCAGCCCTGTGCGGCAAACTGCGGGCGGGATCTGGATCCGGGCAGAGCATCCGCATCAGCTGGCTGACTATATGACGGCGCTGGCGGCATTGCGTGACGGAAGAAGCGCAGATGCCATCATGCTGGCGGTTATGCCTGCAGCGTACCGGCATAAAGAAGCGCTGCTCTCGCAGCTGGATATCTGGCAACAGGCCATTCACCGTGCTGGTAAAACCGCCGGACTGGTGCCTGCTGTTGTGCTGTCGGTGTATGCCCCTCTGGGCAGTTCCGCCGCCGGTGATGATCGGTGGTATGGCTGGGCCAGCGCAAAGCGCGGAGAGAAAGCCGTACGCTTTACAGATCAGGCTTTGCAGCCCGTTTCTGAGGTGCGTCTGGCGATCGATGGCTGCAGCCTTGCACAAAATGAGGTTCAGCCTGGCGTGATGGCGCAGGCCCTGATGGATTGGGCGGCAGAGCAGGTGATTCCTTTTATTCAGGCTAAAAGGGCGGGGGCCCGGCCACTGCAAATTAATGCGCTGTGTCTGCATGATCAGATGAGAAGTGGCGCAGCAGAGAATATATGGGGGCAGTATTTACTCCGGCGTACCGGATTAGCGCTGCCGGTGAATTTGCCCGTGGCCGCCCGGCTGAGTGCGCTGCCTGATCTGGTTTTGCCGGTGCTGCCTGTGCAGCGGCGTGCCGGCGGGTTATGGCGCGGAGCCGGGCATTTAAGCCTGATTATTGCTTTGTTTCTGTCACTGACTTTTATCTCTTCGGTCTGGCATAACAAACAGCTGTTAAACCAAATTGACCAGCATCTGCAGCGCTATTACCCGCTGCAGATAACGCAGGATACGGCACGTAAAAAAGCAATCCGGGTGCTGGAAAAAGATCGCCAGCAATTACAGGACTATGCCCGAGCGGGTGTGCCGCTGCGTTTAGGAATGGGGTTTTATCGCGGCTATCTGGCTCTGCCGGCACTGGACCGTGCCATTGCCAGCTATGCGCCGCCGCCGCCCCTGCCTGCCACCATTGAACTGGACAGTATGTCGTTATTTGATTCGGGCAAGTCGGTGCTTAAACCCGGTTCAAACCGCTATTTGCTTAAAGCTGCCGGGCTGATCAGCCAGCATGCCGGTCAGCGGATTCTGGTGGCAGGGCATACCGACTCCACAGGCAACCCAAAAATAAATGAGCGGCTTTCTCTGGCCAGGGCAGAGGCCGTGAGGGAAGGGTTGATGGATGCCTTGTCATTGCCGTCTTCACAGTTTGCGGTTCAGGGCTATGGCGAAAGCCGCCCGGTGGAAAGCAACGAAACAACAGCAGGGCGGGCGCGTAACCGTCGTGTAGAAATTACGTTAGTGCCGGCCGTGCCGGCGCGATGACGTAAAGCAGTGGGGCATTAAGCCCCGAATTTAAACTTTAAAAAGGACGATACGATGGCTATTCCAGCATATCTGTGGATTAAAGACGATGGCGGTGCGGACATTAAAGGCTCGGTCACCGTACAGGGCCGTGAAGGCAGCGTTGAGCTGACTGCATTTGAACACCGTGTGAATACACCGACAGATAACAATACCGGCAAATTAACCGGTACCCGTATCCATCATCCGCTGGTGTTTACTAAAGAATTTGATGCGTCTTCGCCTTACCTTTACAAGGCTGTGACCAGTGGTCAGAACCTGAAAAGCATCGAAATCAAATGGTATCAAATCGATGATGCAGGTAATGAAAAAGAGTATTTCAATATGATGCTCGACAACGTGAAAATCGTTGGCGTGTCACCTGTGATGCACAACATCAAAGATCCGGCGCGTGAAAAATATAACCACCTTGAAGCCGTTGAAGTGCGTTACGAAAAAATCACCTGGAAGTATCTGGACGGCAACATTATTCACTCCGACAGCTGGGTTGAAGGCCGTTAATTAGAAAAACAGCTCAATTGCATTGAGTACGACCGACTCGGGCCACGCGATGTTGCGTGGCCTTAACCCCTGTGTTTCCCCTTGTTTTTTCGGATTTCCCCATGTCGATACCCATTCAAACTCAAGCCTTTATGCTGACTATTCAGCAGCAGCCTTCCGCGCTGTTTTCGGTGTTTGCCTTTGAGGCCGAAGAGGCGCTGAATGCGCCGTATTGGGTGGAGATTCAGGCAACTTGCCCGCTGCCTCATCTGGCGATGGACGATATTCTGGGGCGCAGTG
>JBOFGM010000662.1:0-3279 GCA_051649105.1 Iodobacter sp.
GATATAATCTTTTGCTATTTTCTTATTGCCAGAGACAATCATCCAGCCGGAGCGAAAGCCACAGGCCCGGTAGTTTTTAGATAAACCGTTAAAGGTCACAAATAAAACATCGGTGGCTAAAGAGGCAATCGAGGTATGGGTGATGCCGTCGTACAGCACTTTATCGTAAATTTCATCGGCATAAATAATCAGGCTGTGTTCACGGGCAATTTGCACCAGTTCATGCAACAGGGCATCCGGATACAGCGCGCCGGTTGGATTATTTGGATTAATAATCACAATGGCTTTGGTTCTATCGGTGATCTTGCTGCGGATATCGTCCAGTGACGGATACCATTCATTGGCTTCGTCACAAAGATAATGGCAAGGCTTGCCACCGGCAAGGCTTACAGCGGCGGTCCACAGTGGATAGTCCGGCATCGGTACCAGCACTTCATCGCCATCATTGAGCAGGCCTTGCATGGCCATCACAATCAGCTCGGATGCACCATTGCCGATATAAATATCATCGACGGTGACATCGCTGATATTTTTTTGCTGGCTGTAATGCATGATGGCTTTACGCGCCTGAAACAGACCTTTGGAATCGACATAGCCTGCGGCATTGGGCAGATTACGGATCACATCCTGAACCACTTCTTCCGGTGCATCAAAACCAAAGGAGGCCAGATTGCCGATATTCAGTTTAATAATGCGCTGGCCTTCTTCTTCCATCTGGCGCGCCCGCTCAGGAACAGGTCCACGAATTTCGTAACAGACATTAAGTAATTTGTTGGATTTTAGAATGGCAGTCATGGCAGCGGCTTGGGGACTAGGACCTCGTATTCTAGCGAAAGATTGCGCTGTACTGCACAAAAGGCGAATACAAAAGCGTATCAAACTGTCTTTAAGTTAAAATGTGCACACAAATTTAAGGAAATCACCATGAAATTGCAGCATACCCTGATTGAAAACCTGAATCAGTTTACGGGTTATGGCGAGGACTTTGTCCGGGTGAATGCCGATCAGCATCAGGGCAGCGTGCTGGTGACCAGTAGCGATGTTGTGCCCTGGCGCCCGCAAAGCTTTGATGATTTGCAGCCGGCCGATTTTGCCGCCGTACTGGCTTTAAAGCCGGAAGTGATTTTGCTGGGCACCGGTAAAACCATCCGCTTTCCTCATCCGCGGCTTTATAGTGAGCTGGCCGCCGCCCATATCGGGCTGGATGTGATGGATACCGGTGCGCTGTGCCGCACCTTTAATATTCTGACCGCAGAAGACCGAAAAGTGGTGGCCTTGATTGTGCATGATTAAACCACCATTGCCGGTGAGAATTATTTAAATGACAGCGTAATGCTGTCATTTTTCTTTTGAATTTTGTTTTTTGCTCAATCTGGATAATAATTATCACCGTAGCCTGGCTATGGCTTCAATATATTGCCCGTGGTTTATTTTAACGGCATATATGTCATTTAATTACTTCCGGAATTATTGCAAAATATCCGGATAATTTACCTTTGACAGGTACTTCAGTTTTTTTGAATTACCTGCGCAATATCCTTTCGTCATTTACATCAATAAGGATATCTATGCTTCAACTTGATTTTTATGGGACGCTGGTCGCCGCATCGCTGGTTTTATTGCTGGGACGCAAAATCGTCGAATGGTGTGCCCCTCTGCGCAATTACAGTATTCCCGAGCCGGTGGTGGGTGGTTTACTGGTTGCCGTTTTATTCCTGGTGGCGCGCCTCAGTGCCGGGGTCGAAGTTAAATTTGATACCGGCATGCAGGCACCGCTGATGCTGGCTTTTTTTGCCAGTATCGGGCTGAATGCCGATCTGGCCAGCTTAAAGCTGGGTGGCCGCAAACTGATGCTGTTTGTGGGTGTCGTGGTTTCGATGCTGGTAATGCAAAATATTGTGGGTCTGGGGGCTGCCAGCCTGCTGGGAATTAATCCGCTGATGGGTTTGCTGGGCGGATCAATTACCATGTCCGGCGGCCATGGCACGGGGGCCGCCTGGAGTGCGGTATTCAGCCATAAATATGCGCTGGCTTCGGCCACCGAAGTGGCCATGGCTTGTGCCACCTTTGGTCTGGTCATGGGCGGTCTGATTGGTGGTCCGGTGGCAGGTTACCTGGTTAAAAAAGTAACCATTCCCGGTGCCGAGCATAATAGTGATGACAGCCCGACGCCTTTTGAGCAGCCGCATGCGGTGCGCTTAATTACCCCGCAAGCCTTTATTGAAACCCTGGCGCTGATTGCCGTCAGCCTGCTGGGTGGCACTGCGGTGGAAAGCATGCTTAAAGGCACGGCCTTTGAATTGCCTGGTTTTGTTTGCGTGCTGTTTATCGGGGTCTTGCTCAGAAATGGATTATCCGGTCTGGGCTTATATAAGGTCTTTGACCGCGGGGTATCGGTATTAGGTAATGTCTGTTTATCGCTGTTTCTGGCGATGGCGTTAATGACTTTACGCTTATGGGAATTAGGTTCTTTAGCCTTGCCTATGCTGGGTATTCTGGTGCTGCAGGCCTCGATGATGGCGCTCTTTGCCATTTTTGTGACGTTCCGCGTGATGGGCAAAGATTATGATGCCGTGGTGCTGGCGGCCGGTAATTGCGGCTTTGGTCTGGGGGCCACCCCTACCGCCATTGCCAATATGCAGGCGGTGACCGAGCGCTTTGGCCCGTCTCATATTGCCTTTTTAATTGTGCCTATGGTGGGGGCTTTCTTTATTGATATCGCAAATGCGATATTAATTAAGCTCTTTTTATTGCTGCCCATTTACGGTTGATCTGACTCAGCCCCTGTTTAACGACAGGGGTTTTTTTATTTCGGCTGATTAAAGAGTGGTGATTGGAGCAACAATGTCATTATTTAAATGCTTATCTGTGGTTTTGGGGCTGTGTGTCTTTAGTGCAAATTATGCGCAGGGTATGACGCCCGTACCGCTGCCAGCCAAAGTGGTGATCGGTCATCGCGGAGCGCCTGCATGGATGCCGGAGCACACCCTGGCCGGCTATGCGAGGGCGATTGATACCGGGGCGGATATGGTTGAATCTGATCTGGTGATTACCAAAGACGGGATACTGGTGATCAGACATGAAAATGAAATGTCCGGCACCACCAATGTGTCTGAAAAAGCCGAATTTGCCAGCCGCAAAACAACAAAAAAAATTGATGGTGCCAACAAAACCGGCTGGTTTACCGAAGACTTTACTCTGGCAGAGCTGAAAACGCTGCGCGCCAAAGAGCGCACTCCTGCCAATCGTCCGGACAACACCCGGTTTGATGGCCAGTTT
>JBOFGM010000663.1:0-7291 GCA_051649105.1 Iodobacter sp.
CCTTATAATCCCAGCGGCGAACATCCCCGGTTCTTGGCGGATTCACCATGCCATGCCAGACGGTTTCCATACTGCCCACAATGGTTGCACCCACCAGCACCATCACAAACGGGCCATCCGGGCCTTCAAACAGGCAGACCACCCGCTCATTACGGGCAAATAAGCCAGGCACACCCCGTGCTGTCGCCGGATTTACCGAAAACAGGCTGCCAGGCACATAAATCATCTGCACCAGACGACCATCACAAGGCATATGAATACGGTGATAATCCCGCGGGCTCAGATAAATGGTCGCAAAATGCCCGTGATCAAAACGCTCAGCCAGCACCGCATCGCCACCTAACAGGGCGGTGGTTGTATATTGCTGGCCCTTGGCCTGAATCAGGCGGTTATGTTCCAGCGCACCAAACTGGCTGATTGCACCATCAACGGGGCAAACCAGCCGCGCCGGGCCGACAGGACGCACACCCGGTTTTAAAGCCCGGGTAAAGAATTCATTAAAGGTTGCATAGGCGGCGGGATCTGAATCTGCCGCTTCGCTCATATTCACCCGATATTTGGCGATAAAATTGCGGATAACCCACTGGGTTAAGCCACCGGCTTTGCAGCCTGCAAATGAGCCAAAAACCCGCGTCAAGGCAAGTTTAGGCAAAACATATTGCAAAAGAACGAACAGACGCTCCGACACGTAGGTCCCCAAGTTAAATCGAACGCCGGATTATAACGCATCCCATGGCTTGCAAGAGGTATCCCGCCTATCGACCCGTCCGGCTGTCAGCTACAATGACAGCTCAATACGCCTGAGAGTTATTATCAAATGTCAGACAAGAGCCCCATTAACCTTCGCCGCCAGAGTATTTATCTGCTGCCCAATCTGTTTACCCTTGCGGCCCTGTTTGCTGGCTTTTATGCCATTGTGCAGGCCATGAACAAGAATTTTGATCATGCGGCGATCGCCATCTTTATTGCCATGGTGCTGGACGGCTTAGACGGCCGGGTGGCCCGCCTGACCCATACGCAATCCGAATTTGGCGCGCAATTTGATTCCTTGTCCGATATGGTCAGTTTTGGTGTTGCTCCGGCGCTGGTGGCTTATGAATGGATGCTGCATGATTTTGGCAAACCAGGATGGATGGCGGCCTTTATTTACTGTGCCGCAGCCGCATTGCGGCTGGCACGATTTAATACCAACCTGGAAGTCACCGATAAACGCTGGTTTCAGGGCCTGCCATCGCCCGCTGCTGCGGCCCTGATCGCCGGATTGGTATGGATCAGCCATGAATATGCCGAAGAGCTGACACCGGTCAGCGGTGCGCTGCCGTACCTGACTTTCACAATGACCCTGTTTGCCGGGCTGTCCATGGTTTCTAATGTGCCATTCTGGAGTTTTAAAGAATTGCATATGCGCCGGACCATTCCCTTTGTCATGCTGCTGATTATGACCCTGATTTTATTGATCCTGGTGGCTAAACCCCCATTAGTGCTGTTCTGCTTTTTTATGGCCTATGGCGCATCGGGCTATTTTTACTGGCTTTATCGCCGGATGAAACCCGCCGCACCCGCCTCCCCTGATTAACCTTCCCTGCCAGGATGCCTGCCGGGCATCCTGCTTCACCCCCAAAACGACAATATCGGACATAATGTCTAATATTGTCATGTAAATGGGGCGATTTACCACAGTCGAAAAATATTACCCACAAAATGTTTGACACATTGTCGCCTCGCCGCTAATCTCAAGGCATAAACCCTGAGGAGATAGCTGTGGAATTAGACATTGAACGTCTGATCGCTGATTTTGGCGGACCAAGTGTATTAAGCGAGGCGCTCAATAGTTTGTTCCCTGACGATATCACCTCACGCGCAGCAATCTATAAATGGCGCGAACGGGGCAGTATTCCGCTTGGAGCGGCCAATAAACTGGCCTTACTCGCCGCCCGGCAAGGTAAACAATTCAATATTCAGCATTACTTTTCGGATGCAGCACCTGCACCATTCATTCAGGGAAATTCCGGCATGAGCGATCGTTTGTATATATTTGATACGACCTTGCGTGATGGTGAGCAATCGCCTGGCGCTTCGATGACCAAAGAAGAAAAGATCCGGATTGCACGTCAGCTGGAAAAACTGGGTGTGGATATTATTGAAGCCGGCTTTGCCGCTGCCAGCCCGGGTGATGCCGATGCCATCAAGGCCATTGCCAGCATTATTGAAAACTCCACCGTCTGTTCTTTGGCCCGCGCCAATGAGAAAGATGTGCGGGCCGCAGGTGAAGCCATCCGCCCGGCAAAACACGGCCGGATTCATACCTTTATTGCCACCAGCCCGATCCATATGGAGCATAAGCTGCGCATGACACCGGATCAGGTGGTCGATGCCGCCGTGAAAGCCGTCACCATTGCGCTGGAATATACCGATGATGTGGAATTCTCTGCCGAAGACGCCGTGCGCTCAGATATGGATTTTCTGATCCGTATTTTTGATGCGGTGATTAAGGCCGGGGCAAAAACCATTAATGTGCCCGATACCGTGGGCTACAGTATTCCTTCGGTCTGGGCCGAGCGGATGCGCGAGCTGATTGCCCGTGTGCCTGATTCACATAAAGTGATCTGGTCCACCCATTGCCATAATGATCTGGGCATGGCGGTTGCCAATTCTTTAGCGGCGGTACAAGCCGGGGCCCGTCAGGTTGAATGCACCATCAACGGCTTGGGCGAGCGGGCGGGTAATGCCAGCCTGGAAGAAGTGGTGATGGCCGTGCGCACCCGCCGTGATCTGTTTAATCTGGAAACCGGCATTGATCCGGTGCAAATTGTGCCGACATCCAAGCTGGTGTCCACCATTACCGGTTATCCGGTGCAGCCTAATAAAGCGATTGTGGGTGCTAATGCCTTTGCCCATGAATCCGGTATTCACCAGGATGGCATGCTGAAAAACCGTGAAACGTATGAAATTATGAGCGCAGAATCGGTGGGCTGGAGCCACAACCGCCTGACACTGGGCAAGCTTTCCGGCCGCAATGCCTTTAAAACCAAGTTACATGAGCTGGGAATCGATTTATCCAGCGAAGAAGCGCTGAATGCCGCTTTTGCCCGCTTTAAAGAGCTGGCGGACCGTAAGCGTGAAATTTTTGATGAAGATTTGCATGCTCTGGTTTCCGATGAAATGGTGGCCATCGAGCAAGAACACTACAAACTGACCTCACTGCGGGTTGTATCCGAAACCGGCGAAATGCCATCGGCGCATATTGTTATGAATGAAGACGGCACAGAAAAACGCGCCGAATCCAGCGGCTCCGGCCCGGTTGATGCCGTATTTAAAGCCATTGAATCCATGGCCAACAGCGGTGCCGAATTACAACTGTATTCGGTAAATGCGATTACTCAGGGCACCGACAGCCAGGGTGAAGTGACTGTCAGACTGGAAAAAGCCGGCCGTATTGTAAATGGCCAGGGAGCTGACACTGACATTATTGCAGCCAGCGCCAAGGCTTATATTTCAGCGCTGAATAAGCTGCATAACAAAGAAACACGGATTAATGCGCAAGGCAGCAGCGTTTAATCAGAGATATCACGACCGGGAGGCGGCGGGCCAATCAGCCCGTCCGCAGGGGTGGCTTTACTCAAGCCTTCCCCAATCTGCTACAGCAAGGCCAAAAGTCTTGTGATGGACAGACACTCAACACAAAAGGCCAGAAACCAGAGCTAAAGTTAAGCCTCTGGTTTTTGGCCGTGTGACTTACTGCGCTACCAGCCAGATCAGGCCTGTACCGGCTCTGCCAGGGACGGCCGGGTATACCATGCAAAAGCCACAAAGCTGGCAAAGCACCCGCTGGACAAGGCCACCTCAGCTCCGGCCAGAATTTGCGATAAGCCATGGTCTCCCCATGCCCGCATCACGCCTTCTACAAACCAAAGCAAGATATACATCGATCCCCACTGATAGGTATAGCGGCGGCCTTTTAAAATCCCCATCAGCATCGGCAGCAGCAACACCGCCTTAAGCACCAGCCACGAGCCCCCGGCTTGCATCGGTGCAAACCATAACTCCCACACTACACACAGGGCAATTAAGGCAATCAGCCCCGCCACCGACAGCCAGTGGAATAAGCGAATCATCGCCATATTTTTCATTCAGTCACCGCCAGTTTTAATGCAATCTGAGCCAGCCGCCGGCCCTGGGCAAGACAAAGCTGCTTTTCATCGGCCGACAAGGGTAAATCAGACTGAGCCCCGGCAACATGACTGGGGCCATAGGGTGTGCCACCGCCGGTGGTACTGCTCAGCAGTGTTTCTGAATAAGGAGTGCCCACCAGCAACATGCCATGGTGCAGCAGCGGTAACATCATGGTCAGCAAGGTGGCCTCATTGCCGCCATGCATAGAGCCGCTGCTGGTAAAGACGCTGGCCGGCTTGCCGATCAAGGATCCCTGCAGCCAGTCACCGGTTGTGCTGTCCCAGAAATACTTCATGGGAGCGGCCATATTGCCAAAGCGGGTCGGGCTGCCCAGCGCCAGACCCATACATTGCTGCAGATCAGCCGCCTCCACATAGGGAGCCCCGGCATCGGGCACGGCAGCTTCAGTTGCCTCGCAAACGGTGGAAATCCGCGGCACGGTACGCAGGCGGGCACTGGCACCCTCTACAGATTCAATACCACGGGCAATCAACTGTGCCATCTGGCGGGTGGCACCATGCGTGCTGTAATAAAGGACGAGGATCTCGGCCATATAAATTCCAAAAGAGTGGGGCTGCGGTATTATAAAGCCCATCATCTCTTTTATCGTATAAACGTGACGCATCTCACTTCATTTAACTTAAGCATCTTCAGCCGCTTATTTGGCTTTGCCCGCTTTGTCGGCCGCAGGCTGGTGGCTGACCGCTGCCTGCAAACCGCCGGCAGCCTGACCTATACCACGCTTTTAGCGCTGATTCCGCTGTTCACCATCGCCCTGTCGCTGTTTTCCGCCTTCCCGATGTTTGGCGACTACAGCACTAAATTTAAAATCTTTTTACTGACCAATCTGGTACCGGATGCCTCGGGCAAAATTATCAGTGTCTATATGCGGCAGTTTTCTGATAATGCCGAACGCCTGACCGCCATGGGGATGGTCGGGCTCCTGGTCACCGCCCTGCTGCTGATTTTTACCATAGAGAAAACCTTTAATGAAGTCTGGGGAGTCAAGCGCCCCAGAAAACTGCTGCAACGGACCATTATCTATTGGTCAGCGCTGACACTCGGGCCGTTATTAATCGGGATCAGTATTTCCCTGACCTCCTGGCTCTATGCCCAGTCTGGTTTGCGCGGTGAAGTGCATTTCCTTGATTTAATGCTGCTTAAAGTAGGCCCGATGACTCTGATGCTGGGCTCATTAACGCTGCTTTATCTGGCCGTGCCCAATTGTTATGTTCCGCGCAGCCATGCCCTGATTTCGGCCCTGGTGGTGGCCGTGGCACTGGAGTTAATGAAGCGGGGATTTGGCTTATATATTCAGCAATTTGCCACGTTTAAGCTGATTTATGGCGCATTTGCCAGCTTTCCCATTTTCTTAATGTGGCTGTATGTCAGCTGGGTGATTATTTTGGGCGGAGCGGTCTTATCGGCCTGTCTGTCCTACTGGCATGGTTCGGCCTGGCAATGGGAAGGCAATCAGGGCTCCCGGCTGGAGCAATCTATCCGTCTGCTGCTGGTACTGGCCGAGGCACACAGCCAGGGCGAGGTATTGCATATCGATAAGCTGCGCCGGCGAACCCATCTGGGGCTGGATGCGAGTTATGCCCTGCTGGAAGAAATGGCTTTAAAAAACTGGGTGGAATCGACGCGCGACGGGGAATGGATTTTAGCCGTCGACCTGCAACGGATTACCCTGAAAGATGTATTTGAAACCATGGTGACGCCATTATCGGCCAGGCTGGAATCCGGCCTGACCGAAGTGCATGTCGCACTAAAAGAGGTATTGTCCATGACGCTGGCAGAATATGCCCGGAAAAACACCAGCCAGCCGGCAGCCTGACCGGGCCTACGGGATGGCTGAGCCATCCCGTGCTTAAGCTGCGCTGCAGCCGGCGTCTAAAGCCGCAATAATGGTCTCGCGATCCAGCTCACCGATATAAGACTCGCCAAGCCGGCGGATCAGTACAAATTTAATCTTACCGGCATCTACTTTTTTGTCCTGCGCCATTAAATCCAGATAACGCTCATGGCCCAGGGCCGGCGCTTTCACCGGCAAGCCGGCCTTAATCAGCAAAGATTCAATCCGGGCCAGATCATCATCACTCAGCTGATCCTGCTCGCGGGCCGCACAGGCCGCCAGCATCATCCCGGCAGCGACGGCTTCGCCATGCAACCAGACGCCATAACCCAGACCCGATTCAATGGCATGGCCAAAGGTATGGCCCAGATTAAGCAGTGCGCGCTGGCCCTGCTCTTTTTCATCCCCGGCCACAATCCGTGCCTTATTCTGGCAGCAGCGCTCCACGGCATAAGCCAGAGAATCTGTTTCACGTGCCATCAGCCGTTCAATATTGGCTTCCAGCCATTCAAAGAACGCCAGATCATCAATCAGGCCATATTTAATCACTTCAGCCATACCGGCGGACAACTCACGCAGCGGTAATGTATCCAGCGTGGCTAAATCGGCCAGAACCAGTTTGGGCTGGTAAAACGCGCCAATCATATTTTTGCCCAGCGGATGATTAATCCCGGTTTTACCCCCTACCGAGGAATCAACCTGAGCCAGCAATGTCGTCGGAATCTGAATAAAGGGCACGCCGCGCTGATAAACCGCCGCCGCAAAGCCCGTCATATCACCAATTACGCCGCCGCCTAAGGCAATCAGCGTGGTTTTACGTTCACAGCGTTGCTGTAATAAGGCATCAAAAATCAGGTTCAGGGTTTCAGAGGTTTTATAGACTTCACCATCAGGCAAAATAATGGTGTGGCACTGAATACCGGCGGCTTCTAAAGCCGTTTGCAAAGACTTTAAATATAAAGGCGCAACCGTTTCATTACTGACAATCGCCACACGGGGTTGCGGCAATAAAGATTTAATCAGATCAACCCGGGTTAACAGATCGCGGGCAATATGGATATCGTAAGGGGCGTGGGCAAGGTCTAATTTAACGGTCTGCATGAAGCTCCAACTCTTTCATCAATAGTTGCAACAGCGAATGAACAGTCTGCCGGCTGGTATCAATCACCAAATCAGCGACTTCGCAGTAGAGGGGGTCCCGGATGGCGTAGAACTCGCGCAAACGCTCTTTGGGATTAGCGGTTTGCAGCAGCGGCCGGTTTT
>JBOFGM010000664.1:0-7668 GCA_051649105.1 Iodobacter sp.
CATTCAATCAACGGGTTAAATTTTTCCAGACCATTGCCGCTGTCGTATTCCTGATTACCCAGATCCGTGCGGGTAGGAGACTGCTCCCGGCGTAATCCCGTCACCCAGGCCTTTTTGCCGGCCAGTGCCCGCTTTAAAGGCTCCAGTTTACGAATCTGGCAACAGGATTTACGCAGTTCAATGGAATCATAAAATGCATTAATGCCATGCTGATTCACAAACGCTTCGGTGGCCGCGGTTTGTGGAAACAACACTTTGATCGGGTAAGCCGGATATTTAACCGTGGTTTCTTGCATCAAGGCATAGGTTTGCGGCGGCAAACGGCCGGTGTCCAGACTAAAAATTTCAATCTCTGCCCCTGTTTTGGCGATCAGATCGGTAATCACCATATCTTCTGCACCAAAGGAATTGGCAAAGACGGCGGGGCTGTATTCAGCAGCAATCTTCTGCAGCAGCGCCACGGTGCCGGCTAATTTTTCTTCAAAATTCATTATTTGCTCCAAGGCTAAGCCCGTCTCAAGAGTTCACCCGCGACCTGGCTTAAAACACCAGTTTACTGCCAATTAAGGCCAGCATCAGCGCGAGGCAAGGCCGCAATACCGCTTCGGGTACACGACCGGTTAAATGGCTGCCAAAATAGATTCCCGGTAAAGAGCCCATCAGTAAAAAAGATAATAAATGCCAGTCAATATGGCCCAAACCGGCATGGCCCAGACCCGCCACCAGGGTTAAAGGCACCGCATGGGCAATTTCTGTACCAACCAGACGCGAAGTGGGCAACAGCGGATAAAGCAGAAATAAAGCCACCGTCCCGAGTGCACCGGCCCCAATGGATGACAGTGTAACAATCGCGCCCAGCACCACGCCCACCAATAAAGTCATGCCATTGAGACGCACCGGGGGTAAATGAAACCAGGAATGGGCATGCTTCTGGCCCCATTTTAAGAGCAGCGGCTTAAAGACAATGGCCGTGGCGGTAAAAATCAGCGCAATACCCAGTGAATGCTTAATCAGCGCATTAATGGCTTTCACATCGGTTTGCATAAAATGCAGCACCAGCAGGGTCACCACGGCGGCAGGAACGCTGCCCGCAGTCAGCCAGCCTGTGATTTTCCAATCAATATTTTGCTTTTTATGGTGAACAAAAATACCGCTGCCTTTGGTAATGGCTGCGTAGAGTAAATCGGTACCCACCGCTGTGGCCGGGCTGATGCCAAACCACAATAAAATAGGCGTCATCAAGGACCCGCCCCCTACACCCGTCATGCCGACAATAAACCCAACCAGCAGACCGGCGACGATATATCCCAATTCCATGCAGCCGCCTAAAAGCAAAATAGTTCGCAAGCATAGCAACTCGTTTTATAATCCCATAGACGATTATGTTAAGATTTTATACGAATGGGTTATTAAAAGGATTTGCCATGAAGTTGCAGCAGCTACGCTATTTAGTGGAAGTGGCCAAACAGGGCTTAAATGTTTCAGAAGCAGCAGAGAAACTTCATACTTCTCAGCCTGGCATTTCCAAGCAGATTCGCCTGTTGGAAGACGAACTGGGCGTACAAATTTTTATCCGCAACGGTAAACGCGTGGTGGATGTCACCGCCCCTGGTAAAGAAATTCTGCGTATTTCTGAGCGCATGCTGATGCAGGCGCAAAATCTGAAGCGAATCGGTGAAGATTTTATCAATGTGGAAGGCGGCAGCCTGACCATTGCCACCACCCATACTCAGGCACGCTATGCCCTGCCGCCAACCATTCATAATTTTATGCTGCGCTATCCCAAGGTTCGCCTGTCGATTAAACAGGGCAGCCCGACCCAGATCAGCGAAATGGTTGTGGAAGGCGCGGCAGATATTGCCATTGCCACCGAAGGGATTGATCACTATTCCGAACTGGCCATGCTGCCTTGCTATGACTGGAACCGCAGTATTGTGGTGCCGGTTGGCCATCCGCTGACCCGGCTGGATCATCAGATCACCCTGGAAGATGTGGCTGCCTGGCCTTTGATCACTTACGATTTTGCCTTTACCGGCCGTAATAAGATCAATCAGGCTTTTGAATCCCGCGGATTAATCCCGAATGTGGTTCTGACCGCCATCGATTCTGATGTGATTAAAACCTATGTGGGCTTAGAGCTGGGCATTGGGATTCTGGCCACCATGGCCTTTGAAGCCGAACGCGATCAGCAGCTGGTGGCCATTGATGCGTCCCATCTGTTTGAGCCATCCACCACCCGGATCGGGATTCGCAAAGACGCCTATCTGCGCGGCTATGCCTATGATCTGATCGAGCTGTTTGCTCCCGCACTGAACCGCAAAGTGGTGCAAGCCGCTTTAATGTGCGATGCCGAAGAATAAGTCTTAAATCAAGAGCCGGCCGGTGCCGCTATGTTGCCATTTACTTCTGCCGATAAAAATCATCTGCTCAATGCCCTGTCCGACCGGGAATCCGGATCGGTGCGGCAATGGTTTTTTCTGGAGCTGGCGGCACAAGAGGAAAAAGGGGCGCGCTCCAGACGGGCGCGCTGCTGGCTGTTGCTGCTGGCCTTACTGGGGCCGGCCTTGCTGACGCCGTCTCTGATCCGGCGCGGTCTCACCGGCGCACAGCTGTTTCAGCCGGCGGCAGGCTTTCGTTTCCAGCTGATCAGGCAAAGCCTGAACGATGCCCTGCTTTTGGGAGTCAGCCTGCTGGCGCTCCTGGCGGGGTTTGACCGGCTGACCGCCTCGCAGCAATTTGCCCTCTGGCTGCTGGCCATTGGAGGGGCCGCCTGGCAAATCTGGCGCACCCGCCAGCCCCCGCTGCCCGATGAAAGTAACGATCTGCCCGGAGCCGAGGCCAGCCTTGGCCTCTATGGTGTTTTAATTGCCAAAGGCTTAACGCCGGATCTGGCACAGCAGCTGATTACCGATATCCGCCTGAGCCGTGGCAGCCAGTTAAGCGCCCTGCTGCACCATTTACCCGAACTCAGCGTACCTGCGTCCAGCCGGCATATGCGTTTTTTTAAGATCAGTGCCTGGTTTGCTGCGCTGCTGCCCGGCACCTGGTTGCTGGGATTACTGCATGCCAGCTGGGGCTGGATCGCCTGCTGTCTGCTGATGATCAGCGCCGCTTATCTGATTAACCGTCAGTGGCAGACCCCGGCCCTGATCACGCTCGCCAGTGTGCTGGTGTATGCGCTGGCTAAGCTTGTGCACTGGTTATAACCTGCCCCAAAATGAAAGTGTTTAATTTTAGTGAACACCTTATGTAAATGATCCAGATATACAAAACAGAACAGGGCTTCCTACAATCAGGCTTCTTATTTTATTAATTGGCTGCCTGATGCGATTTCTTCTGCTGTTTGCCCTTAGCCCGCTGGCTCAAGCGCTGACCCTGCAAAACAGCGACTGGCAAATTAATATTGACCCCGCCACGCTGGCTACCCAGGCCAAACTGCCCCATGGCACCGAGCTGCCCCTGTCTTCAGCCGGCCCGGCTGCGGGTGTCAGCAAGCTGACTCAAGAGAAAAATCAGGCCAGCTGGCTTCGCAAGGATGGCGTCAATGTTACCGCGATCTTAAATGGCACGGTTCTGAGCATGAAATTCAGCCGGGATAGCAGCGGCCGGATCAACTGGCCGCTTATTCCACCAGGCGCCAAAGGGCTGCTCTTACCGCTGTTTGAAGGCAGTTATATCCCGACGCAGGATAAGGCATGGCGTAAAGCATTAGCCAATGAATATTCCGGCATCAATACCACCGAAGGGCTGAGCCTGCCCGCATTAGGGCTGGATTATGGCCCGCAGGTAATTTCGGTGCTGTTTGCCAACCCGTTTAATAATCAGCTGAATTTCAAACCCGGCCAGGAAGGTATTGGCATAGCCGCCAGCCATGATTTCACCTCGCTGGATTTCAGCCGCCCCTACGAAGTGCAGATTGCCTTAAATGGCAGCGACTGGCTGGCCCCGGCCAAGCGCTATCGCCAGTGGAGCCAGGATAATGGCCAGTTTGTCTCATTAAAAGAAAAACTGGCCGCCGCCCCCGATGGCGAAAAGCTGATTGGTGCCAGCCACGTTTATGTCTGGGGTCAGCGCCTGCTCAGCCCGTCCGATGTCCGTGACTGGGCAGCCCTGCGTCAGGCACTGCTTAAGGCCCCCAAAATCACACAAGATAACGCCGGCCTGAAAGCCTTGCTGGCTAAAGAATTACCACTTAATTCCTATCAGAAGGGGCAGGTACTCAATGGTCTGGAAGACTCGCTTAAAAAAATACTGCCCGGCACAGAGGCCAGCGTTTATAAGGCCCGCAAGGCCTGGGTCATCCAGTATCTGGGAAAAGCCCTGAATAACCCGCAGCAATGGGGCGAAGGCACCTCCGCCAAAATGATTGCCGCACTGGAAAAAGCGGCCCTGCCACGGTTATGGATTGGCCTGCCGCAATGGGAAGCCGGTTTTGCCAACCCGGAAGCCATTGCCGCTGCGCGCAAGGCGGGTTATTTAATTGGCCCTTATGATTCTTATGATACCGCCCTGCCCGATGGCAATACCCAGCCCGAATGGAGCTCGGCCCAGCTGGGGCAGGATGCCTTTTTGCGTTGCGGCATTATGCAAAAAGATGGCCGGCTTAAAAAAGGCTTTCAGGGGAATGGGGTTTATGTCAATCAAGCCTGTGTTCGCCCGCTGCTGGAAAAGCGCGTGCCCGCCATTCAGGCTGCCAGCCCTTATAACAGCTGGTTTTTAGATGTGGCCGCCACCGGGGTGATTTACGATGATTACGACCCGGCCAAACCCACCTCAGAAGCTCAGGACTTAGCCAACCGCAATGCCGGGGTGGCCTGGATCCGGCAAAAGCTGGGCGTGATTGTGGGTTCCGAAGATGGTCATGCGGTGGCCAATAGTCAGGTCGCCTTTGCCCATGGTATGCAAACCCGCGGCTTTGGCTGGCTGGATGCCGATATGCGCAAAAACACGGCTTCGCCCTATTATCTGGGCCGCTGGTTCCCCAATAATCAGCCGGAGTTCTTTTTTAAAACGGTATCCATCAAGCCAGAGTATCAGGCGCTGTTTTTTAATCCCGCCACCCGGGTGCCGCTCTTTCAGGCCGCCTTTCATGACAGTCTGATCACCACGCATCACTGGACCTTAGACAGCCTGAAATTTAAACAAACGCGCGCCGCCACCGAGCTGATGCAGCAACTTTATAATGTGCCGCCGCTACTGAATCTGAGCCTGGAGACCAATACCCGGCGTCTGCCTTATTTGCAACAAATGGATGCCTTTTTCCGCCCCTTGCATCAGCGGCTGGCTTATCAGGCACTCACCGGTTTCAGCTGGAAAAACAAAGAGGGCAGCGTGCAGGAAACCCGGTTCAGCGATGGCACCCGGCTGATTGCCAATTTTGGCAGCAGTGCCTTTATGGATGACAAACGGAGCATCGCGCCACTGAGTATTCTGGCTGTTTTCCCGGATGGCAAAACACTGGGGTTTCAATCCCCAAAGCAGCCATAAGCGGTTTTTTAGTGAATAAGTAGTTTGGCGTAATTTGTCCCGACTCTGGCCGTTCAGCCCCTTAGCCAAAGGGGCTGATGGGTTTAATCTTGGTCCTGTTCCCACACAACCCCCAGGAAAAAACCATGAGCCAGAGCGCCCTGATTGTCATCGATGTTCAAAAATCCTTTTTGCAACGCCCGTTCTGGGTGGAAGACGATGTTCCGGCCTTTCAAAATAATCTGACCCGCCTGATTGAAGGCGCTGTGGCCAAAAATGTCCCGGTGGTGCATATTTTTCATGTGTCAGCCGGCCCTTTTGCGCTGGAGTCCGGGCTGGTGACCTCGCTGGACTGGGTGCCACAAAACGCGGATGTGGTGTTCTATAAACATGTACACAATGCCTTTACTGATACGGGTTTAGATTACTGGCTGCGTCAACATAAGATCAGTAAACTGCTGATCACCGGGCTGCGTACCGAACAATGCTGCGAAACCACGGCAAGGGTAGGCAGTGATCTGGGCTATGAAGTTGATTTTATTTCAGATGCCACGCTGACCTTTGCCATGAGCCATCCGCATACAGGCCGCACCCTGAGCGCCGCCGAAATTAAAGAGCGCACCGAAGTGGTGCTTGCCGGGCGCTTTGCCCGGATTATCAGCACCGCCGATGTGCTGAATCAGTGATCCAACCCTTAATCCCCCTCACCCCAAGGATTTCTGCATGAAACCTAAAGACCTGCTGCTGGCCCTGCTGATTGTGCTGGTCTGGGGGATGAATTTTGTGGTGATTAAACTCAGCCTTTCCGGTATTCCGCCGCTGCTGCTGGGTGCAATGCGCTTTATGCTGGCCGCCCTGCCGGTGCTGTTTATTGCCCGGCCCAGGGTGCCGCTGCATTTATATCTGAGCTATGGGCTGATTATGTCGGTGGGGCAATTTGCCTTTCTGTTTTGCGCTATTAACCTGGGCATGCCGGCCGGGCTGGCTTCGGTGGTTTTACAGGCTCAGGCCTTCTTTACCCTGATTTTGTCGGCCTTGCTGTTAAAAGAGCACTGGCACAAAACCCAGCTGGCAGGCCTGATACTGGCCAGCTGCGGTCTGGCCTTTATTGGCTCAGCCCATGGGCAATCCATGTCCCTGCTTGGTTTTTTACTGACGCTTTCTGCCGCCACCATGTGGGCGCTGGGCAATATTATTACCCGCAAAGTAGCGGCCAGCGGGCCGGTGAATATGTTTTCTTTTGTGGTCTGGGCGAGCCTTGTACCGACGCTGCCCTTTTTGGCCTTATCCCTGGCCATTGAAGGGCCGGCCGCTATTCAGACTGCATTGCAGCAATTTAATTGGAGTTCTTTGGCTGCCGTGGCCTATCTGAGCTGGATCGCCACCCTGCTGGGCACAGGTTTATGGAGCCGTTTACTCAGCCATTATCCTGCCAATAAAGTGGCCCCTTTCAGCTTACTGGTGCCGATAGTCGGCTTAATAACGGCCTGGCTGGTGTTTGGTGAAACGCTCAATACCCTGCAATTAACCGGCACCCTGCTGCTGATGTGCGGCCTGCTGGTAAATCTATTTGGCGGGCGTTTTAAAAGCATGCTGATGCTGCGGCTGAAGCGGGCCTGATCCGATGGAAACCATTCCTCTTTATTTTGTGCTGACCCCACAATTTTTATTACTGGATTATGCCGGCCCGGCCGAGGCCTTCCATATTGCTGCCTCGCTGGGTGCGCCCTTTGTATTGCATATCGTGGCACCCGCCACCACACTGCGAAGCTCGCTGGGGCTGGATATCTGCAATCTGGCCCCCTTGCCAGAAGAACTGCCTGCCAATGCCCTGGTGATTTTATGTGGCGTGGTTAAATCCGCCGACAACTATCGTCTGCCCGAAGCGCAAAGGGTGGTGAGCTGGCTGCAAAAAATCGCCCGCCCGGATCTGCAAATTGCCTGTATCTGCTCGGCAGCCATGCTGGCAGCCCGTGCCGGTTTACTGGATGGCCGGCGCTGCACCACGCATCACACCTTAATTGAGCGGCTGCGATTACTGGCCCCGACGGCCAAAGTGGAAGATGACCGAATTTTCGTTGCCGATGGCCCGCTGTTCAGCAGTGCCGGCATTACTGCCGGCATTGATCTGGCGCTGTTTTTAATTGAAAAGGTGGCTGGTGCGCCGCTGGCTCAGGAAGTGGCCCGCCATATGGTGATCTA
>JBOFGM010000665.1:0-4553 GCA_051649105.1 Iodobacter sp.
AGCCGCAAGCTTGGCCAGCAATTCTTCATTGTCGCCATAAAAACTTTGCTCCACCCTGCAGTGGCAGCGGGCCTCAAAGGCTTTAACCGTGCTGGCTGGCATGGAGTTGCTCCATACATACACCGATAGCTTATCTTCGGCATTGGCCCAGGACACATGCAATAGAAAACCTAAAAACAGCCATTTCCACATATTACTTCCTTAAATTTAAATGTAAGAAAAAGATGAAAAGCCAGTCAGAAACGTCCTGCAACACCGGTTATTTCTGAAAAAGGCGCAAAGATATCATGTAGCGGTAATCGTAGCACCTCAACTAAGCATGCTCAGATATGTCCATTGGCACGGGTTACGGTAGAATGTCAGTCATCTAAGCATCCAACTGAATCCTATTCTTATATGAGCAAAGAAACTTCGGCCCCCGTTATTAGTAATTTTATCCGCAGCACGATTGAAAGTGACCTTGCCAGCGGCAAGCACAGCAGCATTCAAACGCGTTTTCCACCAGAACCAAATGGCTATTTACATATTGGCCATGCGAAGTCGATTTGCCTTAATTTTGGTGTGGCTCAGGATTATCAGGGTCAGTGTAATTTGCGTATGGATGACACCAATCCGGAAAAAGAAAATGATGAATATGCGCAAGCCATTGCCGCCGATGTGAAATGGCTGGGTTTTGACTGGGCCGGTGATGTGCGCCATGCCGCTGATTATTTTGATCAGCTCTATGCCTATGCCGAAGAGCTGATTCTGGCGGGCAAAGCTTTTGTTTGTGAGCTTAATGCCGAACAAATGCGTGAATATCGCGGTAACTTTGAAGTGCCCGGTAAAAACAGCCCGTTCCGCGATCGTACCGTGGAAGAAAATCTGGATCTGTTCCGCCGTATGAAAGCCGGTGAATTTGCCGACGGCAGCAAAACACTGCGCCTGAAAATTGATATGGCCGCCCCTAATCTGAATCTGCGGGATCCGGTGATTTACCGCATCAAGCGGGCGCACCATATTCGTACCGGTGATAAATGGTGCATCTATCCGATGTACGACTATACCCATTGTATTTCGGATGCGCTGGAAGGCATTACCCACAGCCTGTGTACCCTGGAATTTGCCGATCACCGTCCCTTATACGACTGGGTACTGGATAACATCAGCATTAATTGCCATCCGCAGCAGATCGAATTTTCACGTCTGGAACTGCTGTACACCATGACCTCCAAGCGCAAGCTCAATCAATTGGTCACCGAAGGCCTGGTGTCCGGCTGGGATGATCCGCGGATGCCAACTGTAATCGGTATGCGCCGCCGTGGTTATACGCCAGAAGGGATTAAGTTATTTGCCCAGCGTGTCGGTGTATCCAAATCAGAAAATGTAGTGGATCTGAGCGTGCTGGAAGGCGCGGTGCGCGAACAGCTGGAAGGCAGCAGCCCGCGTATTATGGCTGTGCTGCGTCCGTTAAAAGTAACGCTGACCAATTATGAAGAAGGCGTGACGCTTTCCCGTACTGCTCCTTACCATCCGCAACATCCTGAATTTTGCGAGCGCAATGTGCCATTGTCCCGTGAAATCTGGGTGGAACAGGATGATTTTGCAGAAGTGCCGCCAGCTGGCTGGCAGCGCCTGACACTGGGCAGCGAAGTGCGTTTGCGCTACTCCTATGTCATGAAGTGCGATGAAGTGATTAAAGACGCCGATGGTCAGGTGATCGAGCTGAAATGCAGCCTGGATCTGGCAACGCTGGGACAAAACCCGGTTGGCCGCAAGGTAAAGGGTGTGATTCACTGGTTGTCGGCCGAGCATGCTGTTAAAGCCGAAGTGCGCCTTTATGATCGTCTGTTTACCGAAGCGCGCCCTGACGCGGTTCGCGGTGCCGATGGCGAATATGTCGATTTCCGCCAGTTTATCAATCCGCATTCGCTGGAAACACTGACCGCCTGGGTGGAAGGTGTGGCCACTGATCTGGCTCCGGAAACGCATTATCAGTTTGAGCGTCTGGGCTATTTTGTAACCGACCGCAAAGATCATATTGCCGGTCAGCGCATTGTCTTTAATCGCGCCGTTACTTTAAAAGACACCTGGAAGGCCGCAGCTTGAAACGCTTAGTGCTGGCAGGTTTACTCTGCAGCGGCAGCCTTTTTGCCGCTACGCCGGTTTATGTGGGCGAGGCAGGTTACCCGGATCAGTGTGGAAATCAAAGGCCTGATGGATGACAGTGTGGCCAGCGAGCGATACCGTTTATCCATGTCGCTGGTGGATGAAGCCTGGGTGATTCACTCGGAGCAACAGGATCACACCTGCCGCCGCGGGCCTGCCGGATATACTCAAAAACTTTGCCGCTGATCATGGGCGGCTGATGGGCCGGGTGTGCCCGGATTTTTGTCGCAAACAGCCCGGTGCAACGGGCTGTTTTGCTTTAAGGAAGTCACATGAGTCAATTACAGAACGACACATTCTTGCGTGCGCTTTGCCGTGAGCCGGTTGAATACACGCCAGTCTGGTTAATGCGCCAGGCCGGGCGCTATCTGCCTGAGTATTGCGCTACCCGTAAAGTGGCCGGGTCCTTTTTACAGCTTTGTAAAAATACAGAGCTGGCAACCGCAGTGACTGTGCAGCCTTTAGAGCGCTATCCGCTGGATGCCGCCATTTTATTCAGCGATATTCTGACCGTGCCGGATGCAATGGGCCTTGGTTTGTATTTCAGCGAAGGGGAAGGCCCGAAGTTTGAGCGCCCTCTGCGTGATGAACGGGATATTCTGGCGCTGACCGTGCCGGATGTGGGGACAGAGCTGCGCTATGTCACTGATGCCGTTTCTTCGATTCGCAAAGCCTTAAATGGCCGCGTACCCTTGATCGGCTTTTCTGGCAGCCCGTTTACACTGGCCTGTTATATGATCGAAGGCGCGGGTTCGGCCACATTCAGCCGGGTTAAAACCATGCTGTATGACCGCCCGGACCTGCTGCACCATATCCTGGATGTGAATGCCCGCACGGTGATTGACTACCTGAATGCGCAGATTGAAGCCGGTGCGCAGGCAGTACAGATTTTTGATACCTGGGGCGGTGCGCTGGCCTATGGCAAGTATCAGGAATTCTCTTTGCACTATATGCAGCAGGTGATTGCCGGCCTGAAGCGTGAACATGACGGCCGTAAAGTACCGGTGATTGTGTTTACCAAGGGCGGTGGCTTGTGGCTGGAAGATATCGCCGCCAGTGGTTGTGATGCGGTTGGTCTGGACTGGACCGTGGATCTGGCCGATGCCCGCCGCCGTATTGGCGATAAGGTAGCCTTGCAGGGTAATTTTGATCCGAACGCTTTGTTTGCTAATCCGGTGGCTATTGAGTCGGAAGTGGATCGGCTGCTGACCAGTTTTGGTGAAGGTGAAGGGCACGTCTTTAATTTAGGGCATGGCATTTCACAATTTACCAATCCTGACCATGTGACAACATTAGTTGAAAGCGTACACCGTCTGTCACGAAAATATCATCAAATTCATAAATAAAACAGGGGCTTATGCCAGTGTGGCAGCACTTTATGCCGGCATAAGCACTGTTTTTAGTTGAGTTATGCACATAAAAGACAAGATGTCGTGATGATTGTCAAGTTTTAAAGAAAAATCGATACTTTGCTTTGATTTTTTTAAGTTGTTGATTTTAAACGATTAAATTTAAAGTTCAAAAAATAGGCAGGCTAAGCGCAGCCGCGGATCTATTGGGGTTTGTGCACTTATCCGTAGTTAATCCACAAAGTTATCCACAAAATCTGTGGGTAGTCTTGCCAGGTACAGATTTGCAGGGTTTTTATGACAGTTTGCTATCTGACGGTAGCCCTCGATGTTCCGCTTACACGCAGCTTCGAATACAGCTTTGACGGTGAAAAAGCGCCTTGTGCGGGCGCAAGGGTGATTGTGCCATTTGGCCCGCGCCGGTTAGCGGGGGTGGTGTTGGGGGTGGCGGCAGAAACTGAGTTTATCAGTTCAAAAATTCGTCCGGTGCTGGATCTCCCTGATGATATGCCGCCTTTGCCGGCCGATATTCTGGCGCTGAGCCGGTTTTGTGCCGAGTACTATGGTTATCCGCTGGGTCAGGTGCTGGCGACCGCCTTGCCGGTGGCTTTGCGTCAGCCCAGGGTGTTTATCCCGCCAGAGCCAGCCGGGGTTTATCAGGCTGTGGATATGACACTGCTTCGGCAGAATATTTCGCAGCGGGCCCCGTTGCAGCAAAAACTGGCGGCGATGCTGGCGCTGCCTATGGCAAGGGCCGAGCTGGCAGCGATCTCGCCGAGCGCCATGAAGTGGATCCGGGGCTGGCAGGAGGCGGGCTGGGTTGGTTTTACTGAAGCCTTGCCCGATGCGATTCCTGAAGCAGTGGGTGCGGCAGAAGCGAATCCGGATCAGCTGGCTGCCATTGAGCAAATTGACGGCAGTAAGGGTTTTGCGGCCTTCTTGCTGTTTGGCATTACCGGCAGTGGCAAAACCGAAGTTTATTTGCAAACCATTGCCCGCTGTCTTGAGCGCGGGCAACAGGCGCTGGTTCTGGTGCCGGAAATCAACCTGACCCCT
>JBOFGM010000666.1:0-7380 GCA_051649105.1 Iodobacter sp.
AGTTTACGGGTCAGCGGCAGGGCACCAATGGCCACAGCCAACGCCATCAGGGCCAGCCCTCCCATCCACCCGTTGCTTTTTTCCCGGTGTCGTGGCGGACCCATAATCAGCAGCCGCTGATCCGGCATTCGCAACTGAATCAGCCGGGCATTGGGGTGATCCGGACGAGGCTCGCCGGTGCTGGCAATCAGCTGACCGTGGGCACTTATTAAGCTGATGGGCAGATCGAAGTCTGCTGTCAGCCGGGTAAAAGCGGTGGCCTGTTCGGCCAGCGGGCGGTCTGCCGGTGGCAGTGCGGCAGCGAGCAGACTGGCGGTGGCATGAATTAAACGCCGGGGAGGAGGATCATCCCGCCACTGGTAAAGCAGGCCGGCCAGGAGCGCAAACAGCAGCAGACTGCTGACCACGGTAAAGTAAATCTGCCAGTAGAGCTTATGCCGCACAATTCATCCTTATATTAATCATCGCTCTTGGCAAAGACATAGCCCACGCCGCGTACCGTGATAATCCGCCGCGGCGCTTTGGGATCATCGCCCAATGCGGCCCGCAGCTTAGAAATATGCACATCAATACTGCGGTCAAACGCTTCCAGCGCCTCGCCCCGGACCTGATCCATAATTTGCTCGCGGCTCATCACTTTACCGGCATGGCGCGCAAGGCAAACCAGCAAATCAAACTGATAACTGGTGATATTACAAAACTGGCCGGCCACCGATACGCTGCGTGCATCCGGGTCGATGGCAATATCACTAAAGGTAAGCAATGTATTGGGTTCATCGGGCGTCTGGCGGCGCAAAATAGCGCGCAGCCGGGCCAGCAGCTCTCTGGCATCAAAGGGTTTGGCCAGATAATCGTCGGCTCCCAGCTCCAGGCCCACAATCCGGTCGGTGACATCGCCTCTGGCGGTCAGCATCAGAATCGGTAAGGGATGGGTCTGCCGGATTTGCCGGCACAGATCCAGCCCGTCGGCGTCAGGCAGCATTAAATCTAAGATTAATGCATCAAAAGAGCGGCTGGCTAAGGCAGCAAGGCCGTCCCGGCCATTATCTGCAATATCAACGCTAAAGCCTTGCTGCCGTAAATATTCAGCCAGCATCGCGGTAAGGCGCTGATCATCGTCAATCAGCAAAAGATGCCTGGACATGTTTTTCCTGCCATTTAAAGAGGGAGCTTCAGCCGCAGAGGGCGGCTGAAGAGCACTAAACTGATCAAAACCGGGTGATTTTAGCGCTGTTTACGGCCCGGGCGATCCATTTTTTCCATCAGTTTAAGCCGTTGTTCCGGAGTCAGAATCTTGCTGGCTTCGAGCATAATGGCGGTCATTTTACGCGATGTATCATCCATGGCCTTGATTCTGGCCGCGCGCAGGGTTTCCAGCTGTGCGGCATCCACGGTGGGCTGGCTTAAAGCCTTACGGAATTCAGCCCGCTCGCCCCGCATCGATTCATGATGCGCCTTTCTTTCGGCAGAAGCCTGATCGGCCAGTTTAAGCAGCTGGCTTTGCTGTGCTTCGGTGGCTCCCACTTCTTGTAAAGATTTTTGCAGACGGGCCTGCATTCTTTTTTGCATTTGTTCCGGGTTGGCATGATGGCGTCCCGGGCCATCGCCCATACCCCCCATCATTCCCATGCCACCACCCATCCCGCCGCCCATCATCATGCCAGGGCCGTCACAGACAACCGGCGCTGCCGCATAGGCAATGCCGCCTAAAGACAAACCAAGCACCGCAACCATGGCGATACGGCGACGATTTTGCTGAAACTTAGATTTCATGGCATTAAGCATAGTGATTTCCTTAAAGTGATCATCGGGTAAGCACTTCAGAATAGGCCCATTGGGTAAAGCGGGTGTGTCAATTGTGTAAAGTTGTGTGTAGTTACATCGCTGATGGCCAGGCCTGCATGGATCTGACATTCGCCCTCTGATACAGGGCTGAGCGTTGGCGGGCCATGGTTACGGCGGGGAGGGATCAGGCGGGGAGCCCGGTTCTGCGGCCCTGGCAGCAGAACCCTGGCTGATTATTGGGGCGATTTATGCGGTAATATCGTTCCCGGTTTCAACTTTGCTGATTAAGAGATTATCTGCCCCGGCATAGACTTTTCTAAAACGTAAATACCCGGCTCCCAGCCATAATGGCTCCAGCCCGGTGGTGGGTTTATCCGGGACTTCTTTTTTGGTTTGCCAGTTGGCTACCCACTCTTTTTCTTCTTCGCTCAGTCTGGAAGGGTCTTTTTTGCTGAGTTTATTCAGTGCAGTTTCAATTTCTTTCAATTCTTTTCCCAGCATTGGAAACCCGGCAAAAGAATCATGAACATAATTAGCAAATAAATAATCTGCCGCTGGCCGCCGCATATCTTTAGCTTTTGCTTTTAATTCCGGAATCACACTGTCCATAACGACCTGCATATCTTCCCACTGATCCAGCTGTCTGGGGTCGATCGATGGATTGTATGTTTGGCGGCGCTTATCAGATGGAAAATAACTTTGTGGCGCATGAACGCTTTTATACCATTCTTTATATTGTTTTACTTGTTCAGCCAAATGCTGATTGCCACCGACCAGATTATTTAAATCATATTGTTTGCTTGTCTTTAAATTAGGGAAATAAGCATCTTAATGATGCTGAATCCTGCTTGTCCAGCCAGCTTAAGCGCCAGGCGATATAGGGCAGATATTGGTCGTGCAATAGTTCTTTATAGGAGCCGGATTGAAGCGGGCAGGCTTCCAGATAGGCATTAAATGCAGTAATCAGAGCCGCATCAATTTCAAAGCGATATTTTGCATCGGCATTGGCCACTTCGGCTTTGAGCGGCACGCCGGATAAGCGGGCTTTACGGTACATCATGGCCAGAGGAATACGCGACAGCATATCTGCCCCGACAGGGCTGTTCCCTCTTCCCTGTGTTTTTGGGCTATAGCCTCCGCCCACATCAGAGTGCACCCCGGGCAGCATAATTTCTGCATGTTTGCCGCTTAGCAGGGATCCTCCGACCTGAATCGAATCTAAAGGAAAAGAGCGCCGGGCTTCATGAGCGGCCACCAGGTGCAAACACTCCACTTCCGGATGAACACGCAGTGACCATTCAGCATCGGCCCAGCCGCCATGGCCATCCCAAAGCACACTGCTTGAGGCCAGCCCCACCGAGGCAACCGTATCAAACAGCCCTAAAAAATCAAACTGAACCGGAAATCCGGCCAGGGTCAGCTGGCCGGGTTTTTCACACAGCTCACTATCGAGCTGGCAGAGCAGGCGCAACCAGTTAAAAAATACCCGCGCTTCTGTAGCGCCACGGGAAAAACCAAAGCAAGAAAAATGCAGGGTATCCACAATGCCCGGGTCTGTTTTTGCCGGCTTATTGGTGGATCCTTTTCGCATATGCAGATCAAGCGAAGTATGCAATCGCTTAAGTAAGCTATTTAAAATTTGCACGCTGCTTTCTTCGCTTCGCCCTTGATCATCAGGCCTGGAATCAGCTACTTTGCGTCGTAATTCCCACTGGGTTATTTTTATTTTTTTAGTCAGATCTTTAATTTCACTATCATTAATCAGCAATTGCCCGGTAAAAAAACGATTCAGGCAATTCATTGCCTGAGCCAGCCCCCATACAATACGAATTTCACCATAGAGGGCTGCCGCCGCACCCAGCGTTCCGCCGCCTTTGTCGCCAACCTGTTCAAAGGCAGAGCCCACACCGGGGACATACACTTTAAAAAAATGCTTAAAAGCCTCTTTTTCATGCTGCCATTCGGCAGATGCCGGCAAGACACCCGGCACGCTCATGCCAGGAAAAGAGTCATACAGACGGGCCACATTAGAGAAATCTTCCGTGCCCTCATCAAAAGCCTGCCGGTAATTATTCCGGGTGCCATCAAAGAAAAAACCTAAAAATAAATTGGTCGTGCAACTGGCTTCAGGTTTGCCAATAGGGGGGAGTTCGCGTTTTTCGAATTCAATTAATATATTTTCTTCATCACCAGAGAAAAAAGATTTTCTATTGCATAAATCTGCCATTTTTTCATTGAAACGATTACATCGTTTGGTCATGGTCTTGGCCCAATTATTTTTATTCTCTGCTTTAAATAAATAATATTATCTTTATATTTTTTTTCTTTTTCTGGGCTTTCTTTTGATCCTTCTTGAAGTTTTTCCAAACTATCATTCAGTATTCCCAGATCCCTGTCCCACAATTTTCTGCGATATTCCGTTGAAGGCACGGGCCAGCCTTTTACCGAGGCGGGCCAGCTGGCGTGATTGGGGTCATAACGGCTGGAAACCACTTCCACCTTATTATCGGGCAGAATTAAAGTCCACAGAGTGGAGGGAATCCCGTCGGCATAGGGCGGGATTTCCACTTCATAATTAATTAAAGGCACGCCACCCGCGTCAATTTCTTTTTCATACTCTTTTAAATTTTTGGCTTCTGTTTCTTTACGCAAACTCACTTTAATTTTTATACCCGGGTGCCATACTTTGGGCAGGTCAAAGCAACACATCACACCACCGGCAGAATAAGCATTAACCGATTCACCGCCGCGCCGTTTTGCATCCGGAACAGAGAGGTCCGTAATGAAATACCGGTAGTAGTTTTGTTCCGTATAATTTACCGGCGTTAATGAAACGCTGACCGTCTCTTCCGCCGCCATACTGCTGCAACCCGTAAGCAGCAAACCCAGTATTGCGGCTAATGCACCAATAAGTTTCATATTTAAATCTATTTTTATGCCTGCGCGGATCATTTATTTTTCTCTTCTCCGGGCATACCTGGCCCCGGATATTCCGGGCTCATAGGATGTATATTACTAACAACCACGCGGACCTGTTGATTGGGTAAGAAATGCACATAGACATCCCCCCCTTTGCTTGAATAGGGATCAACATTTACTTCTTTTTCAAACCAATGCTCTTCCAGTGTATCTGTTGCATTCCAACGAACTTTCACTTTAATTCCTTCCTTGGGATACTCTCGCGGCATAGAAACACAACATACGGTTTTTCCGCCACCGCCCATTGCACGAATATTTCCGCCCCATTGACCATCAACATAAAAGGAAATAATTGCGACTTTGGTATGATTTAATCCGGTTAATCCCCCTGGAACACGTGTATCTTCCGGGTGTTTTTCCTGGCAGGAGGCCAATATAAAAATAATTGAAAAGCAAAGTAGTATTTTTAAAATAAGCTTCATGTTTAAATCTATTTTTGCGTTTGCACGGATCATTTATTTTTCTCTTCTCCGGGCATACCTGGCCCCGGATATTCCGGGCTCATAGGATGTATATTACTAACAACCACGCGGATATTTTGATTGGGTAAGAAATGCACATAGACATCCCCCCCTTTGCTTGAATAGGGATCAACATTTACTTCTTTTTCAAACCAATGCTCTTCCAGTGTATCCGTTGCATTCCAACGTACTTTTACTTTCAGGCCCTCTTTGGGATATTCCCGGGGCATTGATACACAGCAGACCGTACTTCCGCCACCGCCCATTGCACGAATATTTCCGCCCCATTGACCGTTAACATAAAAGGCAATAATTGCTACTTTGGTATGATTTAATCCGGTTAATCCCCCCGGAACACTGGTATCTTCCGGCTGTTTTTCCTGGCAGGAGGCCAATAAAAAAATAATTGAAAGGCAAAAAAATGTTTTGAAAAGTTTATTAAAAAAATAGGAATAACGATGATAAGCAGCCAAGGCCAGCTCTTTTTCTGCAGTATCGGCAATTGTTTTGGGGGCTGAAAAAATATTGCTCATTATTCCACCTCGGGTGGAGGGGTGACAGCATTTCTGAGTATTGGGTGATCAGGGCTCGATGGACCATCATAGGCTGATGACACAACCCTTACCTGATCATGTTCAAAGAAATGCACATATAAGGTGCCGACTTTGTCATAAGGCATAATGGTGGTGTATTTTTCAATCCAATTATCTTGCCCTTTTATGGGCCTGTTCCAGCGCACCAGAACTTTCATTCCCGGCCGCCATTTTCTGGGCAGATCATATCCACCGGCAACCAGCCCTCCACAGCTCCCTCCTCCGGCCATCCGTGCGCTGAATGGCTCTTTTATATAATAGGAATCAATGTAGCTGACTTTAGGATGCTCCAGGCACATCATAGAAACCCCCAGCATGGGTATTTCTTGTTCTAATTCTGCGCGGCCTTTGCTTTCGGCTATTTGCCCTGGAAAGCGCTCGTAGCTGCTGCACGCGGCCATGGTAAACAGGCTGATGGCAATCAATAGCGCACGACCTGAGATAAGAGATTTAAACACATAATATCCATTTTTATCATTTTAAAACTTAATGATTTGTTTATTAAAACAATAGGGAATAAAGAGGGTAAGCAGCCAGAGCCAGCTCTTTTTCTGCATTCTCGGCAATTGTTTTGGGGGCTGAAAAGATGTTGCTCATTATTCCACCTCGGGTGGAGGTGTAATGGCATTTTCTGGAATTGGGTGATCAGGGCTTCCTACACCATCATAGGCTGATGACACAATCCGTACCTGATCATGTTCAAAAAAATGGACATATAAAGTACCGACTTTGTCATAAGGCATAATGGTGGTGTATTTTTCAATCCAATTATCTTGCCCTTTTATGGGTCTGTTCCAACGCACCAGAACTTTCATTCCCGGCCGCCATTTTCTGGGCAAATCGTATCCACTGGCAATTAGTTTGCCACAGTTGCTACCGCCGGCCATGCGCGAGCTGAATGGTTCTTTAACATAAAACGAATGGATATAGCTGACTTTGGGGTGGCCAAAACACATTATTGAAACCCCCAGCATAGGGATTTCTTGTTCTAATTCTGCACGGTCCTTGCTTTCGGCTATTCTATTTTGCCCGGGAAAGCGTTCATAGCTGCTGCACGCGGCCATGGTAAACAGGCTGATGGCGATTAATAACGCACGACCTGAGATAAGAGATTTAAACATTTTTAATATCCATTTTTATTAAACTTAGAGCGGTTTAATTATTTTTTCGCCAAAATTCTGCCGGAAGATGATTAATAGAATCGGCCAGTTCATCACCACTCTTTATTTTATTTTTAAAAAGTTGGTATTCAGAAGAGGTCAGAGGGTCCTCTGCAGACATTAATTGAATCAATGCCATTTGCAAGATATCCTGCGAGCCGTGCAGATGCAGCTCTTTGGCATCTTTAATGCCTTGCACAACCCGTTTATATTGGTCGCCGCTGGAATAGGGCAATAGAATGCTGCTGTATTCATCGCGAATCGTCGATAAAATAGAATCCGGCATCGCCGCATCAACCATCGCGGTAAATTGGATTTCATCCATTTTTAAGCTGCCCATTGCGGCTTGCCATTTTTTATCTGGTTGATTTTCACCTGTTATATCCTGAATCATGCCAAAGC
>JBOFGM010000667.1:0-2403 GCA_051649105.1 Iodobacter sp.
ACAGCAGCTCAGAAACGGTCAGCCGCTGCCCTGGTTAAAAACCAGTGCAGGAATCACGCTGTTTGTCTGGCTCAATGGCGTGCTGCTGCGCACGCTGCATCACTGGAACAATGTGCCGTATAAGGCACGGGATTTACTGGCCTCGATGCAGGTACAAACCTCGCTGTCTATTTTCTGGACACTGCTGGCCTGCAGCCTGATGCTGATGGCCACCCGCCGTCAGCTGCGCCCGCTTTGGTTCAGCGGAGCCGGCCTGCTGACGGTGGTGGTTGGTAAATTATTTCTGGTTGATTTATCCCGGGTCAGCGGCATAGAGCGGATTATCAGCTTTATTGGCGTGGGGATTTTGCTGCTGCTGATCGGCTATTTTTCACCTCTTCCCCCCAAAGAACATACTGACTCACCGGCAGAATAAGCCACCTGTATTAAAGTCTGCCCGGGCTCACACCGCAGCAGGCCTGTTTGTATTGATCATTAAGGATTTGTAATGCGCAGCTGTCTGTTTTTATTTATTTTTCTGACGCCTTTTTTATGGGCCAAACCACTTGCGCCCTTGCCCCCGGTACTGACCCCGGCCGTTTTCAGCCACCAGCAAGCGCTGATTCTGCAAGACTCAGCCCCCTACTACCGGCTGAGCGTGCCGCTCAGTGTCTACCAATACAGCCAGCGCGCTGATCTGGGCGATTTACGCGTTTTTAATGCGGCAGGCGAAGTGGTGCCTCATGCTCTGGAAAACGAGCAGGTACTGCAAACAGAGATGTTAAGCCAAAATACCCTGCGTTTTTTCCCCTTACCTCCCCAGACAAACAGCGATATTCATTTATCTGTTCAGATCAGCCCGGATGGCAATCTGATTGCACTGCACCGCCAGAGCGAAAAATCCAGCGCTTATATTCTGGATGCCTCACAGATTCAGGGGCATTTTAAAAGCCTGATTCTGAAATGGCGCGAAACCGATTACCAAAGTCAGGTTCAGCTGGCGGGCAGTGATGATTTACAGCACTGGCAGGTTCACAACAGCAGTGAGCTGATCCAGCTTAATTATCAGGGGCAGACACTGAGCCAATCGCAGATTAACCTGGCAGGAATCCGCGCCAGATATCTGCGTCTGATCTCCGCAGCCCCGCTGACCCTGACCGATGTAAAGCTGCAATCCTCATTGCAAAACAGCCGGCCGGCAAGGCGGATATGGCTGACTCCGGTTACAGCCAAAGCGGGCGGGCCGGGGGAGTACCGGTTTGATCTGGGCATCCATGCTCCGGCAGACCGGCTGGCGCTGACCCTGCCTCAGATCAATACCGTGGCACAGATTCAGCTGCAAAGCCGCGCCACGCAGAAAGATTCCTGGCAAAGTGTAAGCAGCGCACTGGTCTATCGCTTGCAGAGTAAAACGGGGGAGATTCACAGCCCGGCCATAGAAATGGATCGCAACGATCACCGCTTCTGGCAACTGACCGTCAGGCAATCCGGCGGCGGACTGGGGCAAGGCATGCCGCAATTGAAAACAGGCTGGATTCCGCAGCAAATTGCCTTTGTTGCACGGGGTGCTCCGCCCTTTACTCTGGCGTTTGGCAATGCGCTGGTGAGCAATACGGCGATGAATCCGGTCGATTTAATTGTGGGCAATCATATAGCCAGCGCCACAGCAGGCCAGTTGCAAAACAATAACCAAGGGCCGCCTGCAGCCAGCACACCCGCCACGGGGCGCACTTATGGCCTGTGGGCCGCTCTGGCTTTAGCCGTCAGTGTTTTAGGTGGGATGGCCTGGAAGTTACTCAGAGAAACAAAGACCCCGACCGAAGGATCAGGGTCTTAACAGCCCCCCCGGACCGCAGCCGGGGGTGAGCGGGCTTATTTTTTGCTCATTTCGCGCTGACGACGGCTTTCAGCCAGGATAATCCCGCTGGCCACCGATACATTCAGGCTTTCTACCGAACCAAACATCGGAATAGAAACCAGCGTATCGCAAGATTCGCGGGTTAAACGACGCATGCCTTCACCTTCATTACCCAATACCCAGGCCAGCGGACCGGTTTGGTTAAAGTGATGCAAATCGGTTTTGGCATCGGCATCGGTTCCGACAATCCATACGCTCTGGTCTTTTAAATCACGCAAAGTGCGCGCTAAATTGGTCACCATAATGTAAGGAATCACTTCGGCAGCACCACAAGCCACTTTGGATACGGTAGCGGTAATGCCCACCGACTTGTCTTTTGGTGCAATCACGGCATGCACACCCATGGCATCGGCCACGCGCAGGCAGGCACCCAGATTATGCGGATCAGTAATACCGTCCAGAATCAGTAAAAACGGTGGCTCAGTCAGGTCTTCCAGAATATCTTCCAGTACCACATAAGACTTGCCGGCATCAATCATGGCTGCAACGCCCTGGTGACGGGCATG
>JBOFGM010000668.1:0-1301 GCA_051649105.1 Iodobacter sp.
AAGCTGCAAGTGCCCGGCAAAGCGCTGTATTCCTGCCTGCTCAGCCAGAACGGCGGCGTGATTGATGATCTGATCGTTTACTTCTTTAGCGATGATTATTTCCGCCTGGTGGTGAATGCCGGCACCGCCGACAAAGATATCGCCTGGCTTAATCAGCTCAACACCGAATGGCAGACCGGGCTGACTATTACCTCCCGCAATGATCTGGCCATTCTGGCCGTGCAAGGCCCTGAGGCACGCGCCAAAGTCTGGCAGGTTCTGCCGGAAACCGCCGCTGCCAGCAACGAGCTCAAACCCTTTAATGCCGTACAACTGGGCGACATCATGCTGGCCCGCACCGGCTACACCGGAGAAGATGGTTTTGAAGTGGCGCTGCCGGCCACGCAAATTGAAGCCTTATGGAATCAGCTGCTGGCCGCTGGCGTGCGTCCTTGTGGTCTTGGCGCACGCGACACGCTGCGTCTTGAAGCCGGCATGAATCTTTATGGCCAGGATATGGATGAGGGCATTAACCCGCTCAATGCCGGTTTAGCCTGGACGATTGATCTGGTGTCCGATCGCGATTTTAACGGTAAAGAAGCGCTGCTGGCCCAGGGCCAGACCCAGCAATTTATGGGCTTATTGCTGCTGGATAAAGGCGGCGTGCTGCGCGGCCACCAAGTGGTGCATACCGCGCAAGGTGACGGTGAAATTACCAGCGGTACTTTCTCCCCGACTCTGCAACAATCGATTGCAATGGCCCGTTTGCCACTGGGTGTTGCCGTGGGCGACACCGTGCATGTGGCCATCCGCGATAAAAAACTCGCGGCCCGCGTCGTAAAAATGCCTTTTGTACGCAATGGTCAGTCGCAGCTGTAAGCGCCACCTGACTTATTTAATCTGACCCTTTCTTTTACCGGAGCATTAAACATGTCTATCCCAGCTGATTTGAAATTTACCGACACGCATGAATGGCTGCGTCTTGAAGCCGACGGCAGTGTCACCATCGGTATTACCAGCCATGCACAAGAAGCGCTGGGCGATATCGTGTTTTTAGAACTGCCGGCTGCCGGCAGCCGTCTGGGCGCCAATGACGCTTGTGGCGTGGTGGAATCCGTAAAAGCCGCCAGCGATATCTATGCACCGATTGCCGGCGTGGTGATTGCCAGCAATGAAGAACTGACCCAGTCTCCGGAAGAAATCAATACCGATGCCTATGCCTCATGGCTGTTTAAGATCACACCGGATAATGCCGCTGATCTGGATGAGCTGCTGTCTGCTGAAGCTTATGAAAAAGCCATTGGTTAATTAGTGTTCTGCCG
>JBOFGM010000669.1:0-4829 GCA_051649105.1 Iodobacter sp.
GTTTGCTTTACCCGGCCAGGAAAAACCCAACCCGGCCCTGCTGGAGCATGCCTTGCTGCGTGCCGAGCTGACCGAGCGCCTGGGCAGCCAGCGCTGGCCGCAAGAAAGAGAGCATCTTTATTTACTGGGATTATTTTCGGTACTGGAACAGCTGATTCACCGGCCACTGAAACAAATTATCGGTCTGCTTAAACTGCCAGAAGCCGTCTGTGCGGCTCTCCTGGAAGATTCCGGCCCCTATGCCCCCTTTCTGAACCTGGCCATCGCCAGCGAGTCATCCCAGTGCCCGGATGGCCGCTTACTGGTAAGGTGCGGCATCAATGCCAGCAGCTACTTCACCATGTACTATGAAGCGCTGCTCAGCGTTGAAGCCGCCAGTGAGGAACAGAACGACTAAAACAGGCGTTCGGCAAATAAGGCCGGTTCAAATGTTTTGCGCCAGTCCAGCTGCTGCGCCGGCAACAACTGATCGGGAGTGCGGGCACACAATGCAGAAAGCGCACCCCAGAACGGATCTTCCCCGGGCAACAGCCGGGCCAGCTCTCCCGGCAGACAAAACATCGGCCGTTCCGCTAAATTGGCCGCCATACCGGCCGCCAGCTCAGGCGTGCTGGCTTTAATAAACAAAGGTACTTCGGCGCGTTTTCGCCATTGCTGCGGCGTGAGCTTATATGCAAAGCGAAACTCATCATTGCGGGTGCCCTTCTGGCGGAAAAAGGCATCATCAAACACCCCTTTCCGGTAAAAAGCCGCCGTTAAAGAAGGCTTATGATCACCCACCAGGGCAATCACCAGAGGACGCTTACGCTTTCTGGCCTGAGCTTCCAATTGCTTTACAAACCTTTCTAAATGCTTAACTGCAGCATCCAGTCGCTGATTGTAATCGCCCACGCCACCGTCATAATCGCGATCCGTGTAATTGCCATGCGTCATCACCGTAATCAGGGACAGCATGGTTTTGCCTTTGGCCGGCCCTTCTGTGTAAGCTTTTAATGCCGCGTTATATAAAAGATCGTCCGTGGGCCAGGTGCGGGTTTTCCAGCCCATATCTTCTACAAAGAGGGTTGAGCTGAAACCAAAGTTGGGATAAACATCGCGGCGCTTCCAGAAATTGCCGTGGAAGTTATGCATGCCGATGGTCCGGTAACCGGCGTCTTTATATCTGGACACCAGGGTCTGGGCGTCCTGGCGATAGCTGTCGGCATAATTCTGAAAATCAATGCCAGGTAAAACAACGGAAGATAAGCCCGTCAGCATTTCAAACTCTGCCTCCGCCGTGCCGCCGCCATAAACCGGGCTCAGCATCATGCTGGCACTGAAACCTTTCTGCTTTAAGCGGGCAATCGGAGTGACAAACTGATCATCAAGGCTGGTAAAACAGGCTTCACATAAAATCAGCGCAATATCAGGCTCAATGGCTGGCTGAGTTTTTAAAGCCCCCAGCTGGTAAAAATGATGCGTCCCGGCAGCGGGTAGTTTCACGCTTTCTGCCGTTTGATAAAGATGCACCAACAGGCCATTGGCACGGGTATTCTGGATAAAGTTATACGCCAGATAATGAGTATTCAGATGTTCGGCAAAGGCGCTGTTAATACTCTTACTGATCACGCCATGATCAAAGATCCTGATCGCCAGCAAGGCCGGCAGCAGCAGCGCCAGAGCCAGACGCCACCATGCAAAACGCGGTCTTTTCCACAGGCCAAGGCCCAGTGCAGCCGCCGTCAGCAGGGCAAAGGCCACCATTTGCCAGTTGATATAGCTGGCAAGAGACACCCCTTGCGAAACTTCAAATAAATCCCGGGCCAGTAAAGGCTCACCGGTTTGCCCCTCTTTTAACCAGCTGGCATGATTCAGCAGGCCTTCCAGGCTGATTGCAGCCACTGCGGCTGCAAAGCGATGCAGGGGTAAAGCCAGAAATGCAAACAGTAAAACAGAGAACAAGATGCGCTGAGCACTCCAGTTACTGTCCACTAAATATCGTCCGGCCAGCAGCAGGAAAAGAGGCCCAAGGGCCAGAGCAATTTGCCGGCAGCGATTCTTTAATAAGAGGGGGGTCATAACATCGTTCTGGCTTGCTTAAACAAGCGCATGGGTTCTTTCATGGGGTCGCAAATCTAGCATAAAATCAGTACATTAGTGGTTTTTAATTTATCCCATCCCTATTATTCACAGTTCATCATTTAAACCCTGACAGGGCTTGAAATAAGACACCAGAATGGTTAGGCAATAACAATCATCCGCATTCAGATGGCATTTATACCGGGCAGCGGCTGCTTATAGCCGCTATCCTCGCTCTGTACTGTGCCCATAAAGGATTTATATGTATCAAGGAGAGCGCTTCAATAGCTGGAGCCATCTGATCGGGGCTGGGCTGGCCATTACCGGACTGGTTCTGCTGCTTAGCGTTGCCGGTATCACGGGTGACCCATGGAAAATTGTCAGTGTCGCCATTTATGGCAGTACGCTGGTGCTGCTCTATGTGATTTCCACGCTGTATCACTCCTTGCGTGGCAAGGCTAAAACCGTATTCCAAAGGCTGGATCACTGCGCGATTTATTTACTGATAGCCGGCAGCTATACCCCTTTTGCACTGGTTACCCTGCGCGGCCCGCTGGGCTGGACCCTTTTTGGCGTGAACTGGGGCCTCGCCCTGCTCGGCATCATTCAGGAAAATATTCTGGGGAAACGAACCCGCATTCTGTCCCTGGGCATTTATGTCACCATGGGCTGGCTGATTATTTTTGCAATTAAACCCCTGATCGCCGCACTGCCGGCAGCAGGGATGGTCTGGCTGGCCGCTGGCGGGGTGGTGTATACGCTGGGGATTGTGTTTTATGTGCTCGATACCCGCATCCCGCATGGTCACGGCATCTGGCATCTGTTTGTGCTGGGTGGCAGCTTATGCCAGTTTATCAGCATCTTATTTTATGTCATCTGACGGGGCCGGCCTTTACCCCGCCCCTGACTAAGCCAGCAAAGCCCACAGCATTTTACTGGCCAGAATAATCAGTAATGCCGCAAAACATTTTTTCAGCACCGGCACGGGCAGCCGGTGCGCTGCGGCTGCGCCCACCCGGGCCATAGGAAAGCTCGCCAGGACAATACCAGCCAGAGCAGGCAAATATACAAAGCCCAAAGTACCCTGCGGCAAACCGCTGACCCAATAACCGCTGACCATATAGCCAAACGCGCCAGCCAGCGCAATCGGCAAACCAATGGCCGCCGAAGTGCCGATGGCCTCTTTAACCGGCACATTGCAAAGCGTCATAAAGGGCACCGATAAGGAGCCGCCGCCAATGCCTACCCAGCTGGAAACCAGACCAATCCCGGCCCCCACCAGGCGGGTGTAGCCCTTGCCCGGCAAGGCACGGGATGGCTTGGGTTTAAAATCCAGCAACATTTGCGCCGCCACCAGATAAGCAAAAGCCACAAAAAACCACTTTAAACCCTGAGCTGGCACAAACGCGGCAATCTGAGCCCCTGCAAAAGTGCCCAGCAAAATCCCCGGCGTAATCGTTTTAACCACCGCCCAGCGCACCGCTCCACGGGCGTGATGCGCTCTGAGGCTGGCAATGCCCGTAAACACAATCGTCGCCATCGACGTGCCCAGGGCCAGATGCTGATGGTGCTCCGGCGGCAAACCCAGCATCACAAAGACATAGAGCAGCGCAGGCACAATCACCAGCCCGCCGCCAACCCCCAGGAGGCCAGCCAGAAAACCCGCCACAATACCCACACCCAAATACGCCAGAATTGCCATCAACATATCAGTTTCCCTGTGATTAAAGCCCATTGGCCGGGGGTCACCGGCGTAATGGATAACCGTGAGCCTTTTTGCAGCAAAATCATATCCGCCAGCGCCGGGTCACGGCGCAGCTCAGCCAGACTCAGCAAGCGGGTTTTACTCAGAAAACGCACATCCACCTGCAACCAGCGCGGCTGATCCACCGGCGACCTGGCATCAAAATATACTGACGTTGGATCAAACTGAGTCGGATCCGGATAAGCCAGGCTGCAAACCTCGGCAAGGCCTGCAATACCGGGCTCTTTACAACTGGAATGGTAAAACAAGACCTGATCACCGGGCTGCATGGCATCACGCATAAAATTACGGGCCTGATAATTACGCACCCCATTCCAGCCCACAATCTGGCGGGCAGCCAGATCATCAATAGAAACCTCATCCGGCTCGGATTTCATCAGCCAATAATTCATCAAACCTCCTCAGGCGGCTTTGACCGTATCCCAGATTAATTTTGAAATCAGCGTGACCGATAAAATCAAAAATAAACGCCTGACCCAGACATTACCGCCCTTTAAAGCCATCCGGCTGCCCACCTGTGCCCCGGCAATATTGGCCAGCCCCATGGGAATGGCATAACCCCAGATCACCATCTTGGCGGGAATAAAAAAGGCCAGCGCGGCCAGATTGGTCGCCAGATTAACCACTTTGGCAGAGGCTGAGGCGCGCAGAAAATCAAAATGAAATAAGCGGACAAACAGAAAAATCAGAAAAGAGCCGGTGCCGGGGCCAAAGAAACCATCATAAAAACCAATCACCACACCAATCAGCAGCCCGATATATAAATCACGCCGGGTCAGCTCGCGCTTGGCGTCTTCCGTACCAAAAGAGGGTTTCAGCCAGGTATAGAGCAACATCACCGCCAATAAGCCAATCACCAAAGGACGGACCCAGTGCATGGGTAACAGATGTAAAGAGCGCGCGCCCAGATAAGAGCCGACAAAGGCTGCCGCCGCAGTGGGCAACAGAATATTCCAGGGCAGTTTTACCTGGCGGGCATAGCGCACAGCGGCCGAAGCCGTTCCCA
>JBOFGM010000670.1:0-2850 GCA_051649105.1 Iodobacter sp.
CTGGCGCATCTGCATCGGTCATGATCGGAAAGACTTTTTCTGTTTTTAGTTTATTTTGTTCTTCAACCGTAAAAACCCGTTCACTGTCTTTTTTGAGCTTTTGTTTATTCTCTAGCAGGACTTTGATTTCGGGATCAGACTGCGCATTATCATAAACTTTGCGATCATAAACATCGTCGGTGCTTGGCGGTTTTTTTTGCATGTCTAATAAACGATCAGATTTTTCTTCTTTAGTGACATAGCCAGCCATATAAAAACCAGCCAGGGAATCATGCACAAAGTTATCTAATAATTGTAATTCGGGCAGCAATTTTTCTGTTTTGGGGCTGTCCAAAATAGCCAGGGCCATTTTTTCGATAGCATCAGGTTTTGATCTCTTGTCGGAGCGGGATAAAGCGCGTTTATTGGCCAGCAGGGCATTTTGTTGATTATCCAGATCATTCCGGTAGCTGTAGCGCTCGCCCGGTGCCGGCCAGGGCCGCCCGCCAGCGGCTCTTTCTTTTAATAATTTTAAATCGCCCTGCAAGAGTGCGTTATAGCTGCGCAAATCTTCCTGCTCTTGCGGATTAGCCCCCTTAAAGGCTTCAGAGCTTTCGAGACCATTTAAATAAAATTGCCGGTATTGATAATATAACTTCATATGAGCATTAACGATTTCTGTATAAGCTGTGCCAGATCCGGTGGCCGCCATATACAGATTCCAGTTTTGTGCTAATTTTGCATCCAGAGCAAAGTCATTTTTGAGCCGGGCATCCATTTCCTGATACAGAGCCAATGGCACACCGGCCTGGATGGCGGCTTTATGCATATGCAGCAAAGGCACCTGGGAGAGCATGGTCCCCATGGTGGCAGAGCGGCCCTGATCTTTTAAGCCATAGCCGCCGCCAATATCCGAGTGCACGCCGGGGTATATATATTCACTGGCATTGCCACCTAATACCCGGGTGACCGGGAAATTCATCCGCTGCTCATGCGCGGCAATATAATGCACGGCTTTTTTAACCAGGCCTGGCAAGGGTTTCAGGGTTTCTGCTGCCCAGTCAAAATGGCCATCGGCAAACCATAGTAATGTGGTTTCAGAGGCCGAGTTAGCCAGCCCCACCGAGGCTACCGAATCAAATAAACCGAGGAAATTAATTTCTACAGCAATACCACAGAGCGTGCCATTATCCAGCGCTGAATTGAGCCAATAGCAAAAGGCCCGCGCCTCAATTGCGCCACGGGAAAAACCAAATACCGCCACTTTAATGGCCGGAATCATGGGCTTGGGCTTAGCCTCACGTACTTCTTTTATTTTTGCATTTAATTCATCACGCAATTTAGCAAACCAGCTTTCCCTGTTGGGGGGGGCGCGGTGCATTTGCGGATCATAGTTATTATGCTGCTCAACATCTTTTTTATATTGCTCTATTTTTTTTGCAATACCATCTTCGGTCAGCCAATTATCATCGTTGTTTATGGCCTTATAAACAGCATTATAGGTATGGAACAGGGCATAGAGAATACGCGCCTGCCCGCCCTTGGCCATAGCTTTGCCATCGGCGGTTTCACGCAGCTCATTATTGGCTTTAAATCGTGTGCCAACGCCAGGAATATAAATGGCATAGCTGCCTGCTTTATTTAAGGCCCCAGTATCTACTGTTGTTTTATGCGTATTAAATAAGCGAACCACATTGCTGTGAGATTGATCGGCCTCATCTCGGTCGCGATTATTATTGGTGCCATCAAAAAACAGGCCAATAGTGACATCCAGTTTGCAGGACGCTGGCGCAGCCGGCTCTGCCGAACAGAGTTTTTTCAGAATTTCAGTTGGAGCCAAGGCCAGCTCTTTTTCTGCATTCTCGGCAACTGTTTTAGGGGCTGAAAAAATATTGCTCATTATTCCACCTCGGGTGGAGGAGTAATGGCATCTCTTTGAATTGGATGGCGAGGGCTTGCAGCCCCTGCATAGGCGGAGGATATAACCCGTACCTGGTCATGCTCAAAGAAATGCACATATAAAGTGCCTGCTTCGTCATAAGGCATAATGGTGGTGTATTTCTCAATCCAATTATCTTGCCCTTTTATGGGTCTGTTCCAACGCACCAGAACTTTCATTCCCGGCCGCCATTTTTCTGGTAAGCGATACCCTCCGGCGACTAACCCACCACAGTTGCCACCACCGGCCATCCGCGAGCTGAATGGTTCTTTTATATAAAAAGAATATATATAGCTGACTTTAGGGTGCTCCAGACACATCATAGAAACCCCCAGCATGGGGATTTCTTGTTCTAATTCTGCAGCAGCCCTTGCTTTGCTTTCGGCTATTCTATTTTGCCCAGGAAAGCGCTCATAGCTGCTGCACGCGGCCATGGTAAACAGGCTGATGGCGATTAATAACGCACGGCCTGAGATAAGAGATTTAAACATTGTTAATATCCATTTTTATTAAACTTAGAGCGGTTTAATTATTTTTACGCCAAAATTCTGCCGGAAGATGATTAATAGAATCGGCCAGTTCATCACCACTCTTTATTTTATTTTTAAAGCGTTGGTATTCAGAAGAGGTCTGAGGATCCTCTGCGGACATTAATTGAATCAATGCCATTTGCAAGATGTCCTGCGAGCCGTGCAGATGCAGCTCTTTGGCGTCTTTAATGCCTTGCACAACCCGCCTATATTGATCTCCGCTGGAATAGGGCAATAAAATGCTGCTGTATTCATCGCGAATTGTCGATAAAATAGAATCCGGCATCGCCGCATCAACCATCGCGGTAAATTGGATTTCATCCATTTTTAAGCTGCCCATTGCGGCTTGCCATTTTTTATCTGGTTGATTTTCACCTGTTATATCCTGAATCATGCCAAAGC